>CAZPBI010000115.1:0-4259 GCA_964584825.1 Candidatus Woesearchaeota archaeon | reverse complement strand
TGCCATATGTTAAATGTAATTTTTCTTGTATTTGTATTACTTCTCTTATTTTTTCGTTATCAAATTTAAGGTTTTTAACTATTGCACATGCTGTATAAGGTCTAACTTGATTTACTGAGGAATCAATTTTTACCCTATAGGGGGATTTTGTTACTTTATATTTTTTTAATCCTTTTTTTATATCTATAAAGGATGAGAAAGCTCTTGCAAATCCTTGTTCTGATAAAAGGTCTGGTCTGTTAGGAAAAACTTCTATTGTAAATTCATTTTGATTTATAGACTCTAAATCTACACCCAAATAAGGTATTTTTTCTTTAAGCTCTTCTGTAGAAAATTTTTTATCTACTAAATCTTCAAATACTTTTTTATTTAATGTTATAGTTGTCATTTCTTGAATTTATTTCTTCTTAACATTAATCCAATAACCGAATATCCTGCCAGATCTAAGTAAGTGTCCTCGATAGGCTCATTTTCTGGTTTTGATTTTACGTCTAGTAAATGTCTTAGTCTGTGCGCTTTTTCCTCTATCCTATATGAAACTCCGATTTCGCCCATCTCTAAAATGTTGTCATCGCCATAATCTTTATTTTTCTTTATCAGGATTTTTTTAATTTGCGTCTGTATTCTATCAAGTTCTTTTGTATTTATCATTTTAAACTCCTTGAAGTGCTTTTAAAATTAAATACCCTACCAAGAGTATAAGCCCTATTTTTATTATAGCAAGAATTATATCCTCCAGAGATTTCTTTCCTTTCTTATTCATTTTTTAGCGCCTCCTTTTTCTAAATTTTTAATTCTTATGTCAAGCTCTGTTAATTTTTCATAAACTTTTACTTTTTCATTTAGCTTTTTAATTTCATTTTTAGATGATTCTGCTATTCCTTTTATTTTATCCATACTCGAACTTAAATAAACTACAATTAATATGAAAAGACCAATTAGAATAGACAATACTTTATATACATTATCTTCAATTTTGAATGCTAGTATAAAGCTTACGATAGATAGTGCACCGAATATAAGCTCGTGTAGCTTCATTTTATAAATAATTTAAACCTCCTTAATTGCTTTATATCATTTTTATATAAATCCCTGATATCTTGTAAATTATAGTAATCCATTAAAATTCTTTCAATACCTAGGCCCCATGCAAGCACAGGGATATCTTTGCCTAGTAGTGGTTTAACTACCTCTGGTCTAAATATTCCAGAACCACCCAATTCAATCCATTTCTTTTTTTCTTGATGATAAACAATGATATCAGTTGACATTTCTGTGTAAGGATAATATGATGGAATAAATTTAATTTTACTAAAACCCATTCTTTGAAAGAATTCTTTTAAATAGCCTAGAAGGTGCTTAAAGTTCATGTTTTCATCTACCACAATCCCTTCAGTTTGATGAAATTCAAATAGGTGAGACCAATCTAAAGTTTCATTTCTGAATACTTTTCCTATTGAGAAAAATTTCCCAGGCAAATGTTTTAATTTCGCTAATGTTTGTGCTGATAAAACCGTTGTATGTGTTCTTAATAAAGGTTTCTTTGCAATTTCTTTAGACCATGGCTGTTGCCATCCTTTACTTCCTGTAATCCATCCATTTTCATGCGTTGCTTTTACTTTGTTTACTAAATCTCCTGGAAGTTCTAGTTTTATATTTTCTAAGAATAAAGTATCTTGTAATTCTCTTGCCGGATGATCTTGCGGAACAAATAAAGCATCTAAATTCCAGAATGAACTTTGTATTATGTCTCCTTGCATTTCTTGAAATCCCATATCAAGCCAGATTCTTCTTATGTATTCTATTGCCTGGGTTACAGGATGTTTTTTCCCATAATGAATTTTATGTACAATTGTATTAATGTTGTAATGTCTAAATTTATTTTTCTTCCATAAATCTGATTTTATAATTTCTGGTGTTAATGCTTCTATATATTTTTCTGATAAGGGAATTTTAATTAAATTTCTTCCTAAATCCGTCAATTCAAATGTTCTTATTTTTTTTATTTCTGTTTTTATTATATCTTTTCTTTTTGATAATTCTTGATATGCATATCTTTCCTCATCGGTTAAATTAGAAACTGATTTTGGTAATGATTTAAGAAATATTTCTTCTAAAGATTCTTTTTTAAGATAATTTTTTCCTTGTTCTGCTAACGATATTTCTTTTTTTATGTTGATTAATAATTTATTTTTTAAGATTCCGATAGAAACAGTTAACTCATCTTCATTAATGTTTGCTTTTTCCCTAATTTCTTTTAAGGTTAGTGGCTTATCTAATATAGATTGAAGGAATCTTTTTTCAGGAAGCCCTTTTTCTTTATAGATTAAACCATTTTTATCCAAAGAAACAAAAATTTTAGTTTGTATTTTTAATGATATTATTTTTTTATTTCCAAGCCAATGTAAGGCACGCATAGTTTCTACTTCTTTTAATTTTGTAATTTCAAGTAAAGAATCAAGATCACTATATATATTTAGATATGGTAAAATTTTTCTTTCTAAAGGATGAAGAGATTGAATTATTTCTTGCTCTTTTTTCATTAGAAAAGAAGAAATTTATAAACTTTTAAGTTTTTGGGTTAAAATTTTATGCTTAAAGTAATCTAGTAACCAAATTGTCTTCAGGGGTTATCTTTAATTTTGGACCATCTAGTAATAATAATTTATTATTTATAACTCTAAAGTATTTTTGGGAAAGCTTGAATTCTTTATAGCTGTTTACCTCGTTTAATTTACTGGATAAGGTTTGTGGTAATGAAGCCAATGTTAAAGCAACGCTTTTATATGTTATTATATCTATATCACTTCCCGTCATTAACCCGCAAACAATGCTGGTAGCAATTAGTTTGCTTTCTTTTTCATTTAAGGAGTATGCATCTATACTTCTTGGGATTAATTGATAAATTATATTGATTAAAGGATAATACTCTGATATTATTTTTTGTGTTCTATCAGAATTCTCTATTACAGAACTTTTTAATATATTTATAGGTTTTTTTAATTCTGTTTCTAGTGATCTATGATGATGTAGGTCCGCTATCCTTTTTTTTATCATATTAAAATAATCACATAGACCTGTACTTACTTCCGCTAAAATAAAAACATTATCTCTCGTTAGAAATTCTTCATAAAAATGTGCTAATCTTTTTATAGCACTATACACTAATTCGCATGATTCTTTATGATTATTATCTTTAAAGTACGCTATTGATAAATAGTACAGATTAAATAAATTTCTTAGCCTAAAACTTGGTAAATCAATAAATAATTTAGTAGTAATTGAGTTTAATGCTTCCGAGAATGTTATGATATCTAAATCAGCTTTGTATCCTTCCAATGAAAAAGCTGGTTTTGCACAAGTTAGTAGATCTCCACTGAAAAATTTGGTTTTTCTATCTATTTTCTCTCTCTCAAAAGACTTAAAAATTGTTGATCTTATACTATTCTTTCTTCTAGGAAAATGCTTTGTCATACCTAAAATGTTTAAAATGCTATTTATAAAATTTTACTTTATCTGATTTAAAGTAGCATCAAACATATTTTCTAGAGCTTCGCCAAAGAAATTAGATTTTACCCAAATACTAGTATCATAGCTTTCATGAGTAGTAGCATCATCTGTAATTATAAACAGTATTTCTTTTCTATCAACTATCACAAATCTTGCTTTAACGTTATTTAAAGATCTTAACTCTGCAATTTGCTTTATTTCTGCTGCTCTTTTCTTAACATCTTCACTTAAAGCAGTGGCTATTTTTATTTTTACTCCTCTTTCTTTTAATTTCTTAAATCTAAATCTTAATTTCTCAAATTTTCTTAAAACTCCTTGGGGTGTTGTTAATATTGTAACTGATTTTTTTGCATTTTGCAGCATAGTATCAAGATGACTATATATATTATCTCTACCTTTGACTGAGCCTGCTAGAGATGTCGGATCTATATGTTCAATACCTTGTTTAAATAACAATTCTAGATCTCTAAACACAGTATCTTCTTTTACCTTTGAGAGATGGTTTAATTTTGATTCTGCAATATTTTTTACTGCTTTTTTTACTCTTTTTATAACATCTTCTTGTTCAACAGCAATATATTTTATTGGCTTGCCCAGTTTCATTATAGCAAAACCTTTCTTTTCTAAAGATTCTAGAACATCGTATGCTCTTGATCTTGGGACATTTCCTATATCACTTAATTCACCTGCAGTTGAAACACCACGAGAAAGAAGTGCGGTCCAGATTCTTACTTCGTAAAGATTTAAAC
>CAZPBI010000114.1:0-4317 GCA_964584825.1 Candidatus Woesearchaeota archaeon | reverse complement strand
GCTGGTTTATTTTTTCCTATTTTTGAAGTGATCTTAGCAGCCTTTCCAGTTGTTAATTGTCCATATAAAACTGATGCAGAATTATGCACCAAGACGCCATTTGCTATAAAATTGTTACCTTGTTGCATCGTAAGATCATAAACATAAGGCTCCTTTGAAGTTTGTCTTTCCTTGTAAACTATTGGCACCCAAACAACATCAGAGTTCAATAGGCAATACAGCTCCTGAAGTTCAATTGGAAGTTTATCTTTTCTTATTTTACCAAAAAAAATGTTTAAAGTTTCTTTCAACACTGGGTAACTAACTGCACAATTTCTGGAAAAAATATATGGGTATGGAAATTCTTTTTTAGGTAGCTGCATCTTATCTATGAGTGCTATCAACTGTTTTCTTATATATGGAATCTTTTCCAAATGGTTTCTATTCTCCATTAAACTTTTACTCTCTAAAATATTCTGTAATCTCTTCTTTTTTTGATGATGTAAAAAGCAGATTTCATCATAAAAGGTTCTAATATTTCTTTCTCCACTAATAATTAGCCGAGTATCATTGTTTACTTTGTTTATTCTGCTA
This sequence comes from Candidatus Woesearchaeota archaeon, assembly GCA_964584825.1. Taxonomy (GTDB): domain Archaea; phylum Nanobdellota; class Nanobdellia; order SCGC-AAA011-G17; family JACPIM01; genus CAYIBE01. The sequence goes on along the minus strand of CAZPBI010000114.1, from coordinate 3,744 downwards.
ATTATTCCAAATTGGATTAAAAATAAAGCGATGTATTTAGTCATTAACTTATTCCTAATCATAAAAGTAATACACTTCCTATCCAAAGACACGCTTCCTTCACAATCAAATATTGCCCTTAAGTAATGCCTCAGTAAATCTTTTCTGTGAAGTAGTGGGTTAAGGCTAAAGTTATGAAATTTTTTTCCAGAAGGAACGCCAAAAATATTTACTAATCTGGCCACCAAAGAAGAGGAAAACTGAATCATCTCTCCTCTGCCTTTACTATGCTTAATATGACTGCCCTTTATTCCAAACAACTTGTCAACAATCTTAAGGAAATCATCTCTTAGAATCCTGTCATTGTTCCAAAAACTTAAGTTCCTGCCCCATCGATCGCCCCGTATAGGTTGTGAAGCTCCATCACCAGAGATATAGCCCAAAAAACTCATAAAATCCTCATTTACAAACAATGGAATTTTTACATAATTTCCTAATTTACCAACGGTTCTGCATTTTTCAATTAATTCTTTTCTTGGTATGTCTAAATCCAAACAGAATTTCTCAAGCAAGTTTTTTGTTGGACGTCTTCTAACTCTTTTCTTGCACCAACCTTTTAGTTGTTCTTTATCTATGCCAAATTTGCTACCAACCTTAGTCCAAGTTCCATACCTATCCTTTAGACTATCCAGCACATAAACAACAAAATCGTAATTCTCTATTTGAGTATCATCATCTAAAAAATCAAAAACAGCTATCTTATTTTTTGGAATATGCGGGGCCAGTTTTCTAGATATTGCTATGTAGTCGCCGATATTTACAGTCTCAGCATCTTTCCATTGGAATCCCTCGTCAGATCTGATCAAAACTGGATTTTCAGGAGTCAGAGTTATATCCCTTCCTCCAAGTGTTTTCAGATACACAAAATAAGGAGGAGAAGGTATTTTCCAATAGTTTTCTATCCTGCCCAAACCAAGTTTTAAATCCGGAGTTAAAACAAACAGATCAGAATTTGGTTTTTCTTCAACAATTTGTTTTATTGGTAGTATCTTCCCATCTCCAACAGGAATCAAAGTCTCGGGGGGCATACAAACTCCTATACCCTGCTGCCCCCTACTCATTTTATATCCACCAAATTTACTTCCATAAAGCAACTTGGCAAATACCTTAGGAATCTGTTCCTTAATAACCCCGGGGCCATTATCAAGAACGCTAACTTCAAATCTGCTTTCATTTATCTGTTTAATCTCTACCTTAATATCAGGTAAAACTTGCATCTCTTCACATGCATCTAAAGAGTTATCAACCAATTCTTTTACTGTAGTACCCAATGCTCTTAATGGATTATCAAATCCTAATAGGTGCCTGTTTTTTTCAAAGAATTCGCTTACCGAAATCTCTCTCTGTTGTTCTGCTAGTTCTTCTGCTTTATGTTTCATCATCTTTTAATAAAAAATTTTAATCATTTTATAAAATTTATTATTACACCTTACTTAATAAGTTCAAATTAATTCATTTTTTGATAATTTTTTCATCTCTCTTTCCAAATAACCATAAACATTGCCATGCGGACTACCGGAAATCAATTTTTGTACACCTATATATGCTACATTTAATCTGCTATATTCCCCTATTATAGAAACAGTTTTTCCATATATGCATAAATTACAACCAGTCATTTTTTCAATTACCCTCCTAGCTTTTCCCTTTGTTCCTATTAATCTTGATTTAAGTCTAACAAACTTTTTTTTGCTATTACCAGAAAAGTCTTTTATATCTATTATCTCTAAAGCATAATCATCTCTAGTTAAATTCATAGCTATTAGAGGATTGAACCCCCTACCTATAGCTTTAATAACTTTTTCGCAAACATATGCCTCATAACCTTCTCCCTGTATCTCTACATCTCCTTCTTTAGAGACTCTTAAACAGGTGTTCGTTCTTTTTTCAATTAATTTTTTAGTTTGTCCATTTTTACCAATTAAGCAAGCAACTCTTGCTTTTGTAATTTTTAACACATACATCTTAAAAATATCTTCTTCGCAAACATTTCTTTTCCAAGGTTTTCTTTTTTAAGAAAAGCTTAAAATTCTTCTGCATCTAAACCTTTAAGATAACCACTCTTTTTTAACCAAGCAATCTGGCTCGGTTTATACTTGAATATTACATCCCCTTTTTCATTTCCCCCAAGTTCCCAAGGTTCTATTAACAATAAGTCCTTTTCTCTAACCCATAACTTCCTTTTTAACCTACCAGGAACTCTACAAATTCTAGTTTTTCCATCTAAGCATCTAACTTTCATTCTACTAGCACCCAGCCTCTGATCTAAAATACCAATTGTCTCCCTACCCCTGGGTAATCTAATCCTTCTTATCTCTAACTGTTCCTGTTCTTCTAGGGTTAATTCCCTACCTCCCCTATCCCTAAATTTTTTCTGATAAAACTCCATATCATAGATTTAATATGGTTTGTTTATAAATGTTTTTACTAAGGAATGTTAAAAGCAATTATTCTTAATATAACCTAAAACAAACAGTAACTCTATATTTATCTCTACTGGTTTGTTTATCTCTAGTATGCAATTTCTTACTCTCCTTTAACATACCTCTAAAACTTTTTTTTAATTTTTTTCCTAGAGATCTAGCAAACTTATTAGAACTTATATAGTAATCAACTCCAGTTTTTACCTTGATTTTCTTAGAAATCCAAACTTTACTATTTTCATAAACTTGTTTTTCTACAAAATCCATCAACTCTTCATTCTCAGGTCTCAATTGAACTATAGCCTCATAATAATTAGAGTGTAATTGCCTGTACATGAGGAACTCCTCCGATAACAATAACAGATTCTTTATCAATAATTCCTAATTCTAAAGCGATTTTTATACTTTTTTTACCAACTATATTTAAATTATTGGCTTCTTTCATTACTTTATTTGTATCATTATCAGATTTTTTTTCGCCCTTATAAAAATATTCAGTAATATTCAAAACTAATTTTCCTTTATGAAATTTTTTTCCAATTAGATCCTCATCGCATATAGCAACTATTTCATGAGAACCTTTATGTATTTTTATATATACCATTATTTTTCCTTAGATCTTAGTTCTAATAGGATGCTGGGCTCCACAAGCAGTACATTTCAAAAACAAAAATCTCTCTTCCTTTATTATTTTAGTATCGGGTTTTCCACATTCTTTACATAAAACAAAATCCTCAGCAAACCGTTCTATCTTTTTGTTAATAAATTCTGAGTTTATTTTTCTTCCTAAAATTAGTCTTTGTCCATCAACAATTGCCGGGGTAGCCAATTCTCTTTGCAAATATTTTAATAATTTATCTTGGTCGGCTTTCAAAATTTTAACTATATTATAAAAATTACTAATAATTGTCTTATTGCCCTCTATGTGGCCAACTACCTTTGGAATCTCAAATCTTTCTTTAGTTTGCTGTATATCTGGCAACTCTTCCTTTGCCCTTTTTAATAACTGTTCATAATCCATAATTTTTATAATGTATACCTGCTTTTAAATATATTTATTGAACCTGTTGAGTTGAAAGTATCTGTAAAGTAAACTTCTTAATTTTGGTTCTGTAACGTTAACGGTTGGTAATGTACATTAAAAAAACTAATAATATGTAATTTTAAACTATTTGTGGAAACATACGAAAAAACTAAAGGTGATTTTTTCTGGCATAGGCAGATAAGATGTCAAAAGCTCGGCTTGACCACCCATCACAGATGGGTGGCATGTTCGCCTTCG
>CAZPBI010000113.1:0-4350 GCA_964584825.1 Candidatus Woesearchaeota archaeon | reverse complement strand
CCTCGTATGCTTCTTTTGTACTTATTCCGAATATTCTATCTGGAAGTTTCATTTTGATGTGATAAGTTTTCTAAAAGATTTCCCATAAAAGACCATCTTCCTGAAAACTCATTTAATAATTTCTTATTTTTCTTTCCCTTACTAGCCATTTCTATACCAGCTGCAATATGTTTTGTTTGACCATCAAATTGTGTCTTAGTTGTATCAATAACAACATCCATGGCTTTGTAATGATCTTCATCATAGTCTTGTCTTACTTTTGCTTCATTTAATATTCCTGAATATGCTGATGTAAATTTAAATGCTATCATCATTGAATTAAAGTAATCTAAATCTGTTGCACCTTTTTCTTGAGTTATTTGATCTAAAGCCTGGCTTAAAGTAATTATGGATTTTGATGCTCTTGGTGAAACAGGCAAAATTAAAGCTGCATCTGAGCCAGCTTCATGGCCTTCTAATTTATTAGGCCATCCTGATTTTAAACCTATTTTACTTTTTCCACCTTCTAAATAATCTAATCCATGAATTAAATAAGCTGCAATAATATATTTACTAAATGGAACTTCTTGTTCTTGTAATCTTTTATGAGCCTCTCCTATCTCTTCTGTTTTATCTTCTAAATCTCCACCAAAGTGAACTCTTGGATTCCTATCTTTTTCTAGCATCTTTAGAGTATCTATTGGTTGTGGTCTAAAGTAATCAGTATCTAAAATTAAGTGCATTCTATCCCTCAAGGCCCTTCCTAATTCATTTGAAGATTCTGTAAATTGCTGCCCAATATTCCCTGTAGCCATACCTACACAATAATCTGATCCAATTAGATAGGCTTTCCCATCTATTTCTATAAACCCATCAAATAAATTAAATAATTGAGCTCTTACGACGGGCACACAATTTGGCATTTCGTCTACACCAATGAAATGATAATTTATTCTATCTGTAAGCTTTTTGAATCTTACATCCGATGTGTCTCTAGCTTCTCTTAGTGCTCTTAAGAATTCTGGATTAACTTGCTGGAATAATTCTCTTGTATCCATATCGTTTCTTCCTAGAATAAAAAGGGACTTATTTCCAAAAGAATGCATAACATCTCTAACTAATTGGGTTTTACCAGATCCAGTATCTCCTTGTAAGAATACGTTTAATCTTCCTCTTAGGGCAGCATCTACCATACCATTCATATAAATAGGAACTCCATTTAGATTAGCTAACTCAGTGGTATTTTTGTATGTTCTAGGATTAAATGACATCTTCAGCCTCCTTAAAAACCTTTAATTTTATCTCAACAATGGTTTTTGGTTTTAATTCCTGATTTAAAAAGTTAGGTATAACTATTACGGTTTGACTTCCATGTTTTGCTATTTTCTTTGTTATTATAAATGATTTTATCATTTTAGGTAATTTTATGTATAAATTTATTACTAAATAGTAAGTATAAGTTATATATAAAGCTTTCTATATGTTACCCTTAGATAGTTATGATATTTACTCATATTTATGATGGCTACCTTAGGGTTAAAGATAGTTAAGTTATATATTTATTGTTTTATTCATATCTTAGAGCATCAACAGGTTTTAATTTTGTTGCACTTATAATTAATTAAAAATAATTAAGTTTATAAAATGTATGCTCCTCTAATGCTATATGGGTACTTTTACTGCAGTTATTAGGAAAGGAGAAAAACAATTTGTAGCATTGTGTCCAGAACTTGATGTTGTTAGTCAGGGTTATACAGTAGAGGAAGCAATAGAAAATTTAAAAGAAGCGGTAGAATTATATATTGAGGAAATGGGAATCCCAGAAGGTCTTTCTGCTGGCGATGTTATTGTTGTAAATTTTGAGGTAAAATATAATGACAAAACTGCCAGTATTATCAGGTAAAGATGTTATTAAAGTGCTTTCTAAAGTAGATTTTATTATTGTACGTCAGAAAGGTAGCCATATAATATTAAAGAAGAGAACACCAGAAGGAGAGATAGCGGTAGTGGTTCCTAATCATAGAGAAATTGATAGAGGAACTTTACTAGAAATTATAAGACAGACTAGACTAACAAAAGATAGTTTCATTAGACTGCTTTAGTGCATATTATTCATATCTTAGAGCATCAACAGGTTTTAATTTTGCTGCACTTCTTGCTGGTAAAATTCCTGAGATCATGCCAACTATAAATGCAAATAATAAACCAAATAGCATTAGTGGTGGATTTAATTCGACAAGCAATTTAAAACCTGCTTGTGTAGAGTATTTTGCAATACCTAATGATATTAAAGTTCCTAAGATAACTCCAAAGAAACCACCAACTAGACCCATTAATCCTGATTCTATTAAAAAAATTAGTAAAATATCCGAATTTTTAGCGCCTATTGCTTTCATTATACCTATATCTTTTGTTCTTTCTAAAACAGCAGTGTACATTGAATTTGTAATTCCAACTGCACCAACAATTAAAGAAATTGCTGCAATGCCTACGAGAACAAGTTGAATAACATTTAAAATTGTATTAATTTGTTCTAATATTTGATTCGGAGTAACAACTTCAAAGTTTTCATCATCCCTTGCTCTTTTTAACGCTCTTTCCACTTTTTTTTGTAAGGAAAGAACATCTGATCCTGGTTTTACTTGTGCTGAAATAAATCCTACTTCATCTTTTTGATTGAATATTTTTCTATAAGTTTCAAGAGATATATAAATTGTATTATCATCTTGCTGATTACCAATTGTTTTTAAAATACCTACAACGCTGAAATCATGCTTTGCAATTTTAATTTTATTTCTTAATTTTATTTTGTCTTTAAATAAATTATTAGCAACATTGCTTCCTATTAGTGCCACAAAATCATCATCATCTTCAATATATCTACCTTCTTCTAAATCTGTTCCAGCCTCTAGTAGATCTTTACCTTTTCTTGCTCCGAAGATTAAAGGAAATTTTATTTCTTTGTGAAACTCTACTTCTCCTGGGCGTGCAGAACCTGAAGATACTGTTGTGAAAACATTTAATTTTTCTAGTGTTTCAACATCTTTATCTGTTAAACCTTCTGAAACAGTTCCTGGACCTTGGAATCCTTTTGCTGCTACAAGAATTCTATCTGCACCAAATGCTTCAAATTGTTCTTCTATTGTTGCTTTTAATCCTAGAGACAAAGAGATTAAGGCTATTATTGCTGCAACACCTATAATTATACCTATTATTGTTAACCAGGATCTTAATTTTCTGTGAAAGATACTATTTAATGCTAAAATAAAATAATCCAAAATCATAACTTAAGTTTTTTAGCCCTTTTTCTTTTTCTTATTGATCTTATTATTAAAATTAGTATTATTAAGACTATTATAGGTGTTATAATAAGTGGTGTATAATTAGTCTTGGTTAATCCTAGTCTTTCTGCTTCTTCTTCTGAATAAATCATAATATCGAGAAATCTTGTTTCTGTATATATGTTGTTATCTATATCTTTATATGTTACTTTTACTGGCAGGAATGAAATTTTATTATTTAATCTTAAATTAAATGATATTGTTTCAAAATCATCTGGTTCTATGTTACCTATGTAAAATGTTGAGGCACTTAACAAGCTATAATCTGGTGATGTAATTAATTCTGCTGTTAAAAATTTAATATCTGCTAAGCCCCTATTAACGAATCTTATAATTATTTCTCCTTGATCATCTATTTTGAAAATTTCAGATTCTTCAACTGCTACTTCTAATTCTGGTTTTGAGTTTACTTTTAAAGTTATAATAGTTTTTTCTTCTATATTACTGTATTTAAGAATTAAAGGAATTTTGTAGATTTGTGATTTGGCATCTGATAAAGTAACTAAAGTAAATCTTACAGTTTTTGCATCATCTTCCTTTATTTTTTCAATAATTTTTTGTGACGTAGAACCTTCTGGGGCAAATGGTAAATCGTTTGATACTAAATCTAAAGATACAGATATATCTTCTATATCATCGTCTCCTTGATTTTCTAATGTAACTATTATATCTGTTGTTTTTCCTGGTTGGGTTTCTGTTGTTTGAACTGATGTTATTGTTATATCATTTGTGGCTTGAACTAGTAAAATTGTTACAAATAAAGTCAACAATAAATAGTTTATTTTCATTTTTACTTATAACTTCATGCACGCGCGACGTACCCCGAGCGAAGCAACCGAGCCCCGAGGACCCCCGCCGCAATACAGGTAAGCCCCGACAGAACCCGCATCGAACCTCGCGACAGCATCTTTTCTTGGATACCAATAGTAGAGAGTTCCTTTGGGAATGTTTTTTAGAGGCAATCCTTGGTTTGTTGCATTATTTAACCAAGATTCTAAATCAATATATCTATCTTCCATTAAACATTCTT
>CAZPBI010000112.1:272-4433 GCA_964584825.1 Candidatus Woesearchaeota archaeon | reverse complement strand
AGTTTTATATAAGGAATTAACAGAAGTCCTGAAAAACTTAAAGAAATCTTATGAAATTATTTTCATTGACGATGGATCTATTGATGAAACATATAGTGAAATTGAAAGAATAGCAAAAAAAGATAAAAGGGTGAAAATAATCAGTTTAAGGGGAAATTTTGGAAAGTCCATTGCACTTCAGTCCGGTTTTAACGTTTCAAAAGGGGAAATAATTTTTACTTTAGATGGCGATTTACAAGATAATCCAAAAGAGATCCCTAAATTCTTAAAAGAACTATCAAAAGGATATGATCTAGTTTCTGGATGGAAAAGGAAAAGGTATGATCCGATTAGCAAAATTTTGCCGTCCAGATTGTTAAATTTTGTAACCAGAATTTTAACTGGAGTGCCAATACATGATACAAATTCTGGGTTTAAGGCGTATAAAAAGAATGTGATTTCATCTTTAAACCTTTATGGAGAGTTGTATAGGTTTATACCAATATTTGCTGCTAAGGAACACTTTAAGATTTCAGAGATTGAAGTAAGTCACAGACCAAGAAAATTCGGTAAAACAAAATTTGGTTGGGATAGAGGAGTAAAAGGACTTTTGGATCTTTTAACTGTTGTATTTTTAACTGGCTACTTAAGCAGACCAGGGCATTTTTTTGGATCATTGGGTCTAATTTTTTTTACTGCAGGTTTTTTTATCGGGTTATATATTTCCTACTTAAGAATAACAACAGGATCCATACAATATCGTCATCCACTGCTTTTTTTAGGGATGTTACTTATAATAGTGGGTATTCAACTTATAACAACAGGGCTTATAGCAGAACTTTTTATTAATCAAAGTCGCGAGAAAGATCTAAGAAAATATATTAAGAAAAATTAGATTGCCCTTGGAAGTTTTGCACTTCTTTTCTTTGGTTCATAATCCAAGTAGTAAAGAATGACTTTTCTTACTGCAGAAATCACATCTAAAACATCTTTGTCTGTAAGCCCTGGGGAAAAAGGTAATGATATTGTTCTGTCGGAAATATACTCTGCATTTGGGAAATTCCCTCTTTTAAGTCCATACTTTTTTTTATAGTAGGGATGAAGATGTATAGAAATGAAATGAACTCCTATTCCAATATTTTCTGCATGAAGAGCATTTTGTATATCTTCTCTAGAGGTTTTTAACTTATCTTTGTCAATTAAAATATTGTATAAGTGATAAGCATGCACAATATCATCAGCCGGTGGGGAAGGGGTCTTAACAGGCAAATCAGAGAATGCCTTATTATAAATGTCCCAAATCTTTTTTCTTCTTTTTTGTCCTTCATCAAATCTTGCTAACTGGTGAATTCCAACTGAAGCCTGCAGATCCATCATATTATATTTATATCCTGGGACTTGAACTAAATAATGTTTAAAGCCTTCATCTGAATATCTTTTCCAGGCGTCTTTACTCATTCCATGTAGGGAATATATTTTGATTAAATCAGCATATTTTTTATTATCTGTGACAACCATCCCTCCTTCTCCTGTTATTAAGTTTTTAGTTACATAAAAACTAAATACTGTTAAATCTCCAAAGCTACCAATATTTTTACCTTTATACTTTGCTCCAAAAGCATGAGCAGCATCTTCAATAAGAATCAATTTATTTTTTTTTGCAATTTTTTTTAAGGAATCCATATCACAAGGCCTCCCGGCCATATGGACTGGTATAATTGCTTTTGTTTTTTTAGTGATTTTTCTCTCAACTTGTGAAGGGTTAATATTCATAGTTTCAATATCAATATCTGCAAATATTGGCTTGGCACCAACGTGTTCTATTACATTTGCAGTAGCTGCAAAAGACATTGGAGTAGTTATGACCTCATCACCTTTTCCTATCTTTGTAGCTATAAGGGATAAATGTAGTCCAGCCGTGGCAGAGTTAAGGGCTAGAGCATATTTACAACCCAATCTTTGTGTAACAAGCTCTTCAAACCTTGCAACTTTAGGTCCTGTTCCCAGCCACCCCTTTTTTAAACTATCTATAACTTCGTTAACTTCCTCTTTGCCGATTTTAGGTTTACCAAAAACTAGAAAGGATTCTCTTACACGTTTGCCGCCTTCGATTGCTGGGATTGGGTCTAGCATACTCGGTAATTCTATAAGCAGATTTTTAAAAAAACAATCCTCACTCTAGTACCTTAATCTCTAAGTTAGGATTATTTAATATACAGGCATTAATATCTTTAACAGTTATTTCTATGTATTTAGCCTCTCTTGCTGCGAAAAGGTATTCAAAAGTATTCTCCTTAAAATTTTCTCTGCTTCCAAACTGATACAAAGATACAGGATCTAGTTCTCTAAACCAGTCTTTTCCGTCTTTACTTGTTTCAACAGAACCATTTTTAAACTCTATACATCCAGGAGAAGGAGAAAAAGGTATTGATACTCGAGTTAATGTAACCTCCTTAGGTAAAGAAATCAAAAAAGTATTTACTTCTGCTTCATCCACCTTGAAATCAAACCCTCCTGAATACACTACCTCAGGTTTTCTATATTTAAGTTTAGTATGAGCTAGGTCATTCTTCCATATCTTAAGGATAGGTACTCCATCAGCTTTAACTTCATAAACTGGTTCTAACATTTTCTCTACATATTCCCAGGCATAATAGTATGCTCTAAACTCCTGGTTATATGTTACCTCCATTAAATACTCACCCCCTCTATTAAGTGCAGACCAGTTTGTGTTTGAATAGTCTATATTGGGGCCAACTTTATAAACTGGTAAATTAGGAGAAGTCCCTTGAATAAGAGCAAGTTTTGAGTTTGGAGCTGCATGTATATTTAACCACTCTATCCCTTGTATATATGCATTACCAAAAGAGTTACCAGCAGAAGGAATTTTTTTCTCAACTGCTCCTTTTAGTCCTCCTATTAAAAAGTTAAAATATACATTTTGATTAGGATGGAGTCTAATTAATGGAATTATTAAGAAAAAAGACACAATGGATATTGCAAATATTGAAGCTAGCTCTAAATTAACCCTTAATCTTTTAGATAATATATGAACTACAAAAGAAGCTCCTACCCCAGCTATTAAACACATAGCAGGGATATATTCCATTATCTGTCTTACTCCTCCATAGATTGTTGCCTCTGGCAAACTGACTCTTATGAGAGTAATCAAAAATAAAATTAACCATAATATAACCACAAAACTCTTTTTGGAGTAATTTTTAAGTAATAGACCGACAACGAATGAAGCGAGAACTAGTGGAGGAGTTGTGAATAAGATCCATTTAGAAGCATATAGATTTACAAAGTTTGAATTTGTGGAAATCTTTTCTTCAGTACCTATATCTTTGTAGTACCCAAAAAGACCAGATAAATGCCCATAAAGATCCTGCCATAGAAATGGCCATATTGCGACTAATATAAATAGCATTACAAATGGAAAAAGAAGTAAAGTTATAAGAGTTTTCTTCAACAGAAAGAATGATAAAATTTCTTTTCTCTTTCCAAAAATGAGAGTTATTAGTATCCACAAAAAAAGAATTGGTGCCACAAAGAAAATATTAAATTTTATACTTAGTGCTAACCCTGCAGCAATTGATGAGAAGAATATAAATATAGATTTTTTGTAATGGATAGCTTTCCAGAAAAAGTATAATGTAAGAAGGATAAAAGTAGTTTCAGCAGGGTCTTTAATATTAAATCTTGATTCGCCGAAGAATAAAGGATAAGTAGCCATAAAAATGGCAGCAAATACTCCAGCTAATATTCCAAAGCTCTCAGCAGCAAATAAAAAAACTAAAGCTACAAGAATAGAGCTAATGAATATATTAAATAAATGATAGCCTTCAATGTCTCCTACTAAACCTAACTTTTGGTAGAAGATATAGTTAGTTAAAGAGGCAAGAATTCCGTTTAGAGGAGGGTGATCACTATCTTTAATTAACCAAATGCGATAGTTCATACTGTCCCTTTGATAAAAACTTCGTTCGTGATAATTAGGATTTACTCTTGCTTCATTTAAATCATAAATTTTTAAGCTGCTGTAGTCTTTTTCTCCTTTAAGAAAGTAAAGAAAGTATGCTTGTCCTCGATTAAAATGTTCAGGCTCATCCCAAGAAATACCATAATCATTTAAACTCAAAATTCCAACATCTATAAAGAGGGTTAGGTGGGATTCCTTCC
>CAZPBI010000112.1:0-262 GCA_964584825.1 Candidatus Woesearchaeota archaeon | reverse complement strand
TGAGATTGACTCATTAAATAATTTTAAATATTCTAGAGATGTATTTCTTAAAGAAAAATTTCTAACAGCAATATCCCTCACCAGTTTCTTGTTTATTTTTGCTTTAAAAAGTTTAATTATAGCGTTACTTAACTCATTACTGCTTTTTTCTTTTATCAGAAGACCTGTTACGTTTGGAATTACTAAAGTTTCATCAGCAGAGAAACGAGTAGTAATAACAGGAGCACCTGTTGCCATTGCTTCCATCATTGCAACAGGAGAT
>CAZPBI010000111.1:0-4532 GCA_964584825.1 Candidatus Woesearchaeota archaeon | reverse complement strand
TAAATATACTAAAAGAAAGGATCTTTAAATGTTAATGCCAGCAGTTGTCACTTAATATTATACTATAAAATATAGGTTATGGTGAAAAGAACGCCTCGGGGAGGAAATTCCCCAGTAGAGTAAGCCTCTAGCCTGCCTCGAACCTCCTTGGAGTGTTAATAACATGACCCCATGGTCTCAGCCAGTAAGCTAACAGCTTCACAAGTCATACTTCATGTGCTCTACCTACTAAGCTACCGAAGCGTCTAAACTCCAATGAAAGAACCAATTTAAAAGCATTTCTAAAATAAATATTCCTATTACATATAAATTCAATTAATCCCTGCAGAAATTCCTTTTTTAAATTTAGAAGTCCAGTCTAACCAATCCAAAAAAGAGAGATATTTTTCCACAGTTGAAAATTTACCATCTAAAATAATCTTTCTTAAACTACATAAAAATTCATCTTCATTTGTTGTCTTAATCGTAAAATCCTCAAATTTGATACAAGATACACCAGCATCTTCAATTCTATGTGCGTCTGACGTTGCAATAGATGGTTTACTATGCTCCAACGCAAATTTCTTAGCAAGTTCATTCAATTTTCTATTATATTTTCCAATCGCTGGCAACCATGACAAATAACTTGGAATTACAAACTGCGAATTATGCCCTTCTACACAATCATAATCTTTAATATATTTTTCAGATTTTTCTGCACCAATACCAAAATGATTAACAGCAAAGGGATGTTCTAAAATTTGGATTAAACCGTTATCTTTACCATATTTTAAAGTATCCTCCAAATTCATAAAATTGGGTACATCATTCGATCCAACAACAAGATGATCAAATCTTAAATCTCCTTCTTTGACTATTACTGTCTGCCCATTTATTAAATATAATAAATCTTCATTTTTTTCTACAACAAACAAATTATTACCTAACTTATCAAAATAATAGTCATTAGGAAGATCTTTAACAAAATTCAAAAGATACATTAATCTATCATGAACAGAATATCTAGGAATTTCTTTTTCTTCACTTGTTATAGCACAAATACTTAGTCTATTAGATAAACAACTATCTACTATCAATTGTAATAAATTCCTTCCTTCATATCCTTGCACTTTTAACCAATAGGTTTGAAATCCTATTGGCCCATGCATATGTAAATCTGCTTTAATCATTTTAACTAATTTTTATTTATTATTTAAATAATATTGGTTTTATAAAAATCTATTACTATCATGATTTGAAATTCCAAATTCTATTAAATTCATCAACAAATTTATCAGTAATTTCTTTGTTACGAATAACTAAAATATTCTCATCATTTTTCTTATTCCCGCTCATAGTAGGATTATAACTACCTAAAACTACAAAATTGTCAATAATAAACACTTTATTATGCATTAATCCCTTTTTCTCATCCACCTTAACTTTCATCCCCAATTCTTTCATCTTATTAAATTCAGAAAATTCGCTACCAGCTTGACTTTTATCAAATATGCCTTTAACGTCTAAATTATAATAAAAATTTCTAATTGCCTCATCTCCGATTTTATCAGAAGTAAAACTATAAGTCATAAAATAAATTCTTTCTTTGGCCTCATTTAATAATGTTATGATATTTTCTTCACAATTATCTTCAGGACAAAAATAATTTTCCATCAAATAACCATTTAAATATAATTTGGGATATTTTACTTTTTCTCCACATTTCATTAAATTCATCTTCATAATTCTCACTTAAAATTTTACTTTCTATAAAAACCAAGTTATTATCATTTTTATTAACATCATTTTCAGTTGGATTCATACTGCCTGTAGAAACGGTTTTTCCATCTAAAATACAAAATTTGTTATGCATAAATCCATTTTTATCATCGATTTTATTACTTATTTTAACATCCCTTACATTTTTATCATCAATTATTAACCTATATTCCTTTCCCTTTAATATATCCATAATCTCTTTTATATCAAAATCATAAAAAGCACAATCTACTTTATCACTTTTCTTTATATATTCAACTAACTTGCTTTTACAATCATCAACTTGACAAAATAAAACTTCTATTTTTCCATTATCATATGGCATTTCTTCATTAATCTCTTTGGTTACATATCCAAAAATAAAATCATTGATATCATGCCTAAACCCCCATACAAAAATAAGCAAAATTAAAAATATTAAAATTAATTTTTTCATTGTAAAATTATTTCTATCATAAACCAAACCTATTAATCCAAAAAGTCCTTTGTCCTAATCTTAATAGGTAGATATACATCACTAATGAAGCTAATCCCCTTAGCACTTAATGCCTGAATCTCTATCTTAGCATTATTATCCTTCATCATCTTAAATTGTCTTTGCCAGACTTTATTATCTTTAAACCATTCATATTCTGCTATCTGTTTTAATCTTATAGTGTCTTGTTCTGTAAATTTAATAAAATGCTTTTTCAAATCATATTTCACTATATCATCACAACTTATTCCCAAAAATTTAACTCCTGGAATAGTCAATCTTTCAGAAGCATAAGCTAGAGCTATACTCCCATACTTTATTACAGAATAAATATAAAGTCCCCACGGATCGTTATCCACTAAAACATAAATGGGTAATTTTTTCTCTTCATATAATCTTTGCAATAATCTTCTGATTCCTCTCGTTGTCTGCCCTTGTGAAGTCACTAATATAGCATGATTTTTCTCCCAGAATTTATCTTCTGCTAATCTTTCAAATGTGCTCGCTTTCTCCATATACAAAATGTATTTAGCATTTGTTTTCTTAAACATAAGTTCATCAGTAATAGATGGTATAGAATACCCACCTCTACCCAATTTTGAACAATCAATATTATCCCCACTATCTACTAAACTAATATTACCTACCATGCTCCCCATTTTATTCGCAGAAACATGTAATTGTTCTCTAGACAACCCAGTAATAACTTCTAAGTCTTCTATTGCTTTATCACTCTCGGTTTGGTCATCGACAACATTCACATTAGTTCCTGGAATAGTCCTTTTAGTCATGTAAAAAACTCCTCTTAAATGCTCATGTTTTGAAGTATCTAACAACTCTTTTTTAATCACACTTGCAACTTCAACAGTCTGCAAAAATTTCTTTGCATGCGCAACATTAAAAAAAGTTCTAGAACCAGTTTTCTGACCCAATTTTAACATTCCAGTTTTTTTATCAAAAACAATATTGCTCAAATTTCTTAAATAAAATTCTATTTCTGGGTTTTTCCCTTTTTCAATTTGTTTAACAATGTCTTTACCAAATTCTTGCAGCTTATTCTTTGGACTTACTTCTTTTAATTTATTTTTACCCATCTTATATTAAAGTCCCCTGCTTTTCTTTTTTAACATATTCTTTATTATTCTCATTACTTACAACATCACCAATTTCTTCCAATATCCCCTTTAAATTATTCTTAAGTATCTTCTTTAAATTTTCCTCTATCTTATTTTTCTTCTCACCACTTAATATAGTTAAACTATTTGCAATTTCAGGAATATATTTCTCAAATAAACTAGCTTTTTCTTTTTGCTCTCTAACTCTAACAGTTTTCCTTATATAACCTCCAAGTTTTCTGCCAACATCTTGCAAAGCTAATTTAATTTGTTTGATAATCTCTGGATAATGCGCAATTGCCTCTTTAGCCTCACTAGTAAAAGGAACCCAAACAGAAGCAATATGTACCATCAATACAATAGCCCCTTGTGGCAAAGCGCCCTTACTTTGGCTTAATCCATAATTTCTCCAAGAAGTGTTAATTATACTTTTCGTAATTGCACAAGCACTTTGTTGATATTGCAAGGGCACTTTATTAGCCAATCTAATTACTCTAATCAATTCTTCTACCAACAGTTCTCCACCATAGGCTAATCCTACTTCAACTTGAAAAGGAAACCCTCTATAAACACTAGGCCTTCTTGTAACAGCAGTATAAAATTCTGCCTTAATCTCTTTTTTTAGACCTTCAACTATAGCTTTTTCTCCTATAGGACTCAAACAATCTAAAGGTGGAGAGCTTATCTTTATTTCTCTTATAGCATTAATTAATCTTTCAGTTTCTTCATGTGTGACTAAACCAGGTTTTGTATCGTATTTAACTTGCGCTCTTTCAGAAATCTGTTTAGCCAAATTAGTTGAAACTCTTGAAAATTCACTTGATAAAAATCCTTGTAAAGATCTGGCTTTAGAATTACTAAGCATCCTTAGCAAAACACCAATCTCTACTCCATAAGGATGTGGCTTAATAGATCTAGGTTCCTTGGGTAACTTATCAAGTGCTCTTTTAAAAATAATTTTCTCTCTCAATGGCGAAATATAAGTAATCTCTGCATGAGGATTTGCAATAGCAACTTGTTTAAGATACTCATCTACACTCTGCTTTCCTTTCTGGTATTTTCCTTCTAATTCAATTACAACTTTAGTTCCATGATCTAAAAATAAATCAACAGTTTCATCTTTAATAATCTGTGGTTCATTTTTATTAATGTCAATTTTTAATTCATAATAATGTGCTGGTTTA
>CAZPBI010000110.1:0-4657 GCA_964584825.1 Candidatus Woesearchaeota archaeon | reverse complement strand
TTATTGTATTTAGTTGGTTTAGTTGTTGTTTTGATTATTTTGTATATTATAAGGAGAATGTAAATGGATGAAATATATTATATAGATGAATATAACATAATCCCGGTAAGTGGTGTTACAAGAAAGAGTCTTTTTAGAGGAATCCCTAGGGGTGATGAACACCATCCCAAAGTTTTTAAAAAATTAAAATCCATTATTCCAAATTTTATTGATAAAAACGCTGTTCTTGAATTTGGTAGTTTACATTTATTCGATGAAGAGTACCATCACTTTTCATTAGGTATAGTTAGTGGGGGGATAAATTATACGATTCCATTAACAAATGGGAGAGTTGAAGCTCAACTAACTGCTTATGAGGATTTACAAGATTTTGTTAAAAAGTTTGAAAAAAGAAGTAGCGATGATAGGGGTAAGTCATTAAGTCAATTGAATGGTGAAAGTGGTTTTGTGGTAAAAGGAGAATATTATTTGGGTAGAAAAGAAGATGATAGCACTAATTTGGAAATTGCTATTTACGGTATAAATCACGCAGGAGGTTTTGATATTGATTTAGGAGTGTCTAAAATCGGTATAGAACCCGTAATTAATGCTTTGTGTGAAGATGTACCTTTAACTAGAAATAGAATTTTCAAGTTTTCAACATCTTGTAGTCATCCTGAATTTCAATCAAAATATGGTCCAATGGTATATGCTGGGCCGCCTGATATTAGAGCAGTGGTTGTTGATTTATGTTTAGAAAAATTAATAGAAGCTGACAATCATCTAAGTGAATTTATGGGTTGGGTAATAGCTAACGGAGAAACAATAAGAGATGCTGGAGGATTTGTTGAGTCTGCGTTAAGAGAATTTATTAAAGCAAAACAGTCTGGATCTAAAATAGGAAGAGTTACAGAACAAAGTGGTGCCAGGTATTTAAAAGAAGCTCAGAAAATATTTTCTAAACTAAAACCACCGAAAAATAATAGAATGGATTATCTTATTGCCTGCAATCACGGATATGATTACATCTGAGATTTTTAATATTTAAGTTCTAGAAATACCTATAACTAATCTATTTTTGCTTTCATGGTAGATAACAACCCCTTCCAATTTTTTTAGATTTAGTAGCGGAATATTTATAAACATGAATAATATAATAATAGATATGGTAAAAAAATTTAACGTTGTTATAGAGAAGGGAGAAGATGGTTATTTGATTTCTGATGTAGTTGAGCTTCCAGGATGTCATACACAAGCCAAAACAATGGATGAATTATTGAAAAGAACTAAAGATGCTATTTCTTTATATTTAAAATGTGATATACTTAATTAAAAGAGCTATAGCCTAGAAATACCAATAATTAATCTATTTTTACTTTTTAGATGGATCAATCTTTGCCAAATCTGGCTGTTCCTTTATCAAAATTACTAAAATAATCTTTTTCTAAATTATTAAGAAAAGCCTTCATTTGCATAATAACAATTTCAATAGGGACGCCTTGATTTGCGCTTTGTGTTTGGTATTCTATTTTAACGTCAGAATGTCTTAGAATCTTAATACCAAAGCCAAATTTACCAATCTCATTAGTTTCTTCTGGCATCTTTCTTCCATCCTAATAACTCAAAAACCCAATCTACATTTTTAGATGCTACTTTTATTTTAGGCAAATTTTCTCCTATAATTTTTTCCCAATTGTTAGTTAAATTTTTGTTTTTGGTCATATTAAGCTATAGTGTTTGCTTACTTATATATCTATCGATTATAACCTAGAAATTCCAATAACTATCTTATTTTTGCTTTCTGGATATATAACAACTTCTTCACCTTTCTTTAAACTAAGATAGTCAACTAATCTTTTATTTAATCTAATAGCTAAAGCATTACCTACTTTGTCTATTTTTGTTTTAGATTTAAGATTCCATAAACCTTTATCTTTAGCTATTTTTTCTATCTGCAAAGCAACATCTTTATTAAAATAATGTTCCTTGCATCTAGGACAATAATCTGCTAGAAATGAGCCTAGTTGCTCTCCTAATAAAGAATATGGCACTTTTTTTCTTATTGTTTGTGCATTACAGCTAGGACAGATCATTTTGATGCAACATTATTTATTATATAATTGTCTGATTTTTTATTATAAAAGATAACTATGTTATTATAACTTGATAATATAGTATTGCCTTGCCTTGTTTTAATACCTTTTTCTATTACCTCTTTAAGTTCATCTAAGGAAATGCCTCTTATCAAGCGATTTTGATCAGCTGTTTTTGTTGATAAAATATTCATTTGTTATGATTTGTTATAACTTATTTATATTAATTTATACAGATTAATCTATATATTATAGTAACCACCGAAAGGTTTAAATACCCCTATCTACCTTTAAATGACAACAATTTATGATTTTAAAAAGACCAAGGAGGGTTAAATTAAAATGGATTTTAAGAAAATTTTAGTGGCAGTATTTGCATTACTGTTAGTAGCAGGAACAACTTTTGTAGCAGCTTCAAACCACAAAACAGATGACTTTGAGATAATTGATGTTGAAGTTGATGACATTAGCATATTCGGAGCAGATGGAAGTGTTCTTAGAGATCTTTCTGTAGAGAGAGGAGAACAAATTGAAGTAACAGTAACAATAGAAGCATTAAATGGAACAGACAACATTAATGGACAAGATGGAACTGAAGATGTTAAGATTGATGTAGAGTTAGAAGGTGCAGAAGCTGAAGGTAGCGAGTTAGATGATATTGAAGATGAAACTGATTTCTTTGACATAATAAATGGTAAAACATATACAAAAAGACTAGTTTTAGATATACCAGATGACATTGATAGTGGAGAAGAGTTCACTTTAGATGTTGAAGTAAGCGGTGGAAATGATGAAGCAAGATTTATTGCTCCATTAGCAATAGATACAGCAAAGCATGATTTGCAAGTAGAAGATGTTGTGTTTGCAGGTGGTAGAAATGTTGAGGCTGGAGATGTTTTAACATTTACAGTATGGCTAAACAACAAAGGCGACACAGATGAAGAGGACATAAAAGTATTTGTTGATATTCCAGAATTAGGAGTGTCAAGTGAAGGTTTTGTTGATGAACTAGTAACACATGAGAAAGAAGATGATACTGATAGAGAAGATAGAGATGATACAGTACCAGTAAGCTTTTCATTAAGAATTCCAAAAGATGCAGAATCAGGAACTTATGACTTAATAATTGATGCTGAGTTTAACAGAGGAAAGGATACTATAACAAGTACTGAAGAGATAACAGTTAGTGGGATTAAAGGAGAGGAAGTAACTGGACCAACTGTAGAGACTATAATAAGTGTTGACACAACTTCACAAAGTGTAAAACAAGGAGAAGGCGTTGTCTATAAAGTATCTGTGGCAAATTTGGGTAGCGAAGCAAAAACTTTCAGCACTGAAGTAAGTGGTGTGAGTCCATGGGGCAGTGCAAGAGTTGACCCAGGATTTGTAACTGTAGCTCCAGGAGCAAGCGCTGACATGTTTGTATTTGTTTCAGCTGCAGAAAGTGCAACTGTTGGCAAGCATGTATTTACAGCAACTGTTAAGGAAGGAGCAGCAACAGTTAAATCATTAAGCTTAGAGGCTGATGTAAGTTCAGCTGCTGTTGAAGAAGTAGCTCCAGCATTAGATCAAGTAAGGAGAGGCTTAGAAATTGGATTTGCCATCTTATTAATTATATTGGTTATTCTTGGAATAATCATAGCTATTAGTAAGATAAGAAAAGGCAGAGAATTTGAAGAAGAGCCAAGCACAGCAGAAGGACAGGGTTACTACTATTACCCAAGATATTAAATCTTTTTCTTTTTTATTTTTTAGAATTATTTAAAAATACTCTATGGTAAAGTTACTAAATTTACAATATGGGAAAGATAATTTTAGTTGGAATTGTCCACATAGATAAGAAAGGTAGAGAAAGATTAGAAGATACTCTAAATTCAGTTAGTCCAGATGCTTTGGCTATAGAATACAGTAAAAGAACTGAGGACTATAGTAGAAAGATAGCTGAAGAACTAGAGAATACGATCAATAAATTGAAAAGAGCAGGATTATCTAAATCAATAATGGATTTTTTTATTGCTAGCTGTGGGAAAGAATTATTTGAAGTAAATGTGCCTCAAGAATATTCAGTTGCTAATAATATACCTTTATACTTAATAGATGATCCAAGCTTAGCTGATACAAATGCAGATGTTTTAATTCGTAGCTTCAGAGATAAAATTAGTAAAATAATAAAAAATAAAGATAAGTTAAATCAAACATTTATCATTCCTACATTAGAAAAGGAAATTGTTAGCATAGATGCTGAATACCACTTTGCCATAGATGCTTTAGGAGGGGCTATATCAGATAGAGCTATTGATGAGTTTTTGAATCCATTGAGGGAGCATTTTATTGGTAAAAGAGATGAATATATGGAAAAGAGAATTAGAAAGATATTAGCAGAAAAGCAATATGAAAGATTTACTTGCGTTTTAGGTTATGCACATTTATTAGATGATCCTAGAAAAGAAACATTATATTCTAGAATAAAAGATATGCATCTAGAAAGAAAATTAATTTATAGATTAGAAAATGAAGCTTGAAGATAGGATTAATCATGATGATATTAGAGTAATTATTTGAAATGATAGAGATAAAATTAAATA
>CAZPBI010000109.1:0-4662 GCA_964584825.1 Candidatus Woesearchaeota archaeon | reverse complement strand
ATTTTTCATGTATTATTCCTTCATGAACTCCGCCAAAAGCCCCAGTTATTGATGTAAATACAATCTTGTCTATTGTTTTATTTATCATAGTTTACCCCCCAAACTTATTTTATCTTTAATATATCTCCATTCTTTAGTAAATGGACTGTTTTTTCTTTTATAAAACCTATTTCCTCTCCAAGCTTGCACAGGTTATTTAATTTTTCCTTTTCTCCCTGGCATGGCACGATGTTTTCAGGTTTTATTAAATTTATAAATTCTATCATGTCTTCCCCAAATAAATGCCCTGACTGGTGAATATCTCTGAATATTTTTACTTTAAATCCTTTTAATTTGTCTTCCATTATTTTTCTGTTTCTTATGCTTGCTTCTGTTGGTATTACATTGGATGAAAAAACAATGAAATCTCCTGGCAAAAATTCAAAATGATACATTCCATTTATTATCTTTGATAGGACAGATCTTGGTTCTCCCTGGTGCCCTGTGCACACAATTAAATATTTTCCCCTTCCATTTTTTTCAATTTCTCTTAATTTTTTCATTATCTGCCTTGGATATGTTACAAGCTCTGCCATTTTTTTGAACTTGATGAGCTTGGCTGCTTCAGCAGCATCAATATATCTTCCCAAGCTTCTTCCAAGAAAAACAACCCTTCTGTTAAGTTTTTTTCCGCATTCCATGATGCTTGTCAGTCTTGCAAGATGGCTTGAAAAAGTTGTTACAAAAATAGCTTTTCCTTTTGTTTCATTGTTTAGCAGAACATCTCTCAGCATGTCTCTTGCAACGCTTTCAGACTGAGCTTTTGTTCTTCTTTCGGCATACAGGCAGTCCATTACAAGAACCTTGATGTTTTTTAATCCCTTTAATAAAGCATAATTTGTTTCTGCACCTAATGTAGGAGTCTTGTCAAGCTTGAAATCATTTGCATAAACTATATTGCCGTATTTTGTAAATAAAACTATAATTACGGTCTGTAAAGTAGAATGAGTTACATTTATTAATTCACATTTAATATTGTCAGATACATCAAACCTTCTACCTGGGCTCATAACCTTTATTTTGTTTTTTAGTTTTATTCCCTTGTCATCAATTATTCTTTTTAATACTTCCATTGTATAAGGAGTTCCAATAATTGGAGCATTATACTTTCCAGCTAAATAAGGTGCTCCTCCAAGATGGTCTAAGTGGGCATGCCCTAAAATAATTGCCTTGACTTTATCCTTCCAGTCTTTTAAAGTCTTGTCATCAGGTATTGCACCTATTTTTATCATTTCTTCAGCACCCATAAGGTTCTGATCATCTTCATATTCCATAACAGCAGGAATGTACAAGCCCATGTCAAGAATAACTACCTCATCATCAACCTTTACAGCAGTCATGTTCTTTCCAACTTCGCTGTAACCGCCAACACTTGCTATTTCTATCATTTTTCTATAAAAAATATGTTATAAAATAGAGATTATAAACCTATCCTTTCCATTTACAGAAAACTATTTAATATCGTTTAATAAAATAAATTAGGGGAAAATGGGGATAAAAGAGATATTTTCTTTTAAAGACAAAGTAATAGAAAAGAGTAAAAGCAAGGTATTAGGTGAAGCCTTGACATTTGATGATGTTCTTTTAGTTCCGCAGAAATCAGATATAGAGTCAAGAAGAGATGTAGACATATCCACCTTGCTTTCCAAAGATATTAAGATAAATATTCCAGTCATTAGTTCTAATATGGATACAGTAACTGAGTCACAAATGGCAATAGCAGTTGCACGTGAAGGTGGTATAGGAATTATTCACAGGTTCATGTCAATAGAAGATCAGGCAAATGAAGTAAGAAAAGTAAAGAGATCAGAAGGAATTTTAATAGAGTACCCTTATACATTAAGGCCGGAGCAAACTTTAGGTGATGCTTTAAATCTAATGGAAATCTACAAGATTAGTGGTTTGTTGATTACTGATGTAAATAAAAAATTATTAGGTATATTAACTTCAAGGGACATTTTGTTTGAAAAGGACTTTAATAAAAAAATAGAAAGCTTAATGACAAAAACTCTTATTACAGCACCTTTTGGAACAAATATGGAAACTGCAAAGGATATTCTTCATGAGAATAAAATTGAGAAGCTTCCTTTGGTAGATGAAAATGGGGTATTAAAAGGTTTGATTACAACAAAGGACATAATAAAAAAAGAGCAGTTTCCAAGAGCATCAAAAGATTCTAAAGGCCGCCTGTTAGTTGGAGCAGCAATTGGTGTAAAAGATGATGTAATTGAAAGGACAAGCGCTTTGCTTGATGCAAATACGGATATTATAGTTATTGACATAGCTCATGGCCATGCAGATTCTGTAATAAATACAATAAAATTATTGAGAAAGGAATTTGGAAACATAGAAATAATGGCTGGAAATGTTGCAACAAAAGAAGCTGTTTATGACTTAATATCTGCAGGAGCAGATTCAATTAAATGTGGAGTCGGTGGAGGATGTTTTGCATCAGGGACTCGAATTTTAATGTCAAATGGTATTTATAAAAATATAGAAGATGTTAAACTAGGTGATAAAGTAATTAATAAAGATGGAAAAACAGTAACAGTAAAAAATTCTTTTTGTACAGGGATAAAAAAAGTAAATAAAATAAAGAACTCTGTTTTTTATGAATATACTTATGTTACTCCAGACCACCAATATTTGGTTGGTGATTTAAATACATCTTCTGTTGCTACTTTACAAAGCAGGGGGTATTCACTTTTACTTGAGCAACAAAGTAAAACAATTCCCAAACAATCAAAATACAAGTGGAAAAAAGTAGAGGATCTCAAACAAGATGTTTTTTTGCTCCCTAAAAATATAGACTTTGAACTCCAAGAAGAGTTTGAGATTATTTTAAAAAAGCGCAAAGGAGGAAATTGGAGGACAGGTTTATTATACGAAACAGACAATGTAATTAAACCTTCTTATGAACTTGGTTACATTTTTGGTACATTTTTAGGAGATGGTACTTCCCACACACCTGTTTTTAAAGGGTCACATAGAGGGGCTGTCCACTGGTATTTTGGATTAAATGAATTTGAGAAAGTAAATAAGTTAATCTATTCTTTATTGAAGATTTTAAAGAATATAAAACCAAAAATCCAAACTAAATCAAATATAATTAAACTTAGCCTTTATTATAAGCCTCTGGCTGATTTTCTAAATTATTTTGGTAAAAGAAAAGAAAAACATTTGCCTGAGAAATATCTAATAAATAATAAAGATTATTTAAAAGGATTGTTACATGGTCTTATAGATACAGATGGGCACATTGAACAGGGAGGTAGAATAAGATTTTATAACACATCCAAAAAATTAATTGAATTATTTAATGTTGTAACTTATTTAGTAACTGGGGTATTTCCAAATTGTAACAAAAGAAAGCCAACTGTAGGAACTCTAAAAAACATCAAGTTAGAAAATTGTTGTCCATCATACTTGGCAGAAATAATAAATACTGGACGTAAAAGATTAACAAAAAATTATCAAGCAATAAAAGTTTTAGATGTACAAGAAACTAATGATTATGTTTCCGTTTATGATTTAGAAGTAGATTGTCCCACCCATAGTTTTATAGCAAATAATGCAATAGTTCACAATTCAGTCTGTAGCACAAGGATAGTAACTGGTTCGGGAGTCCCGCAATTTTCAGCAATTTTAGAATGTACTAAAGCTTCAGAGGAAGCAGGAATTCCTTTAGTAGCTGATGGTGGAATTAGAAACTCAGGAGATATAGTAAAGGCTCTTGGTGCAGGTGCAGATTCTGTGATGGTAGGCAATGTTTTGTCTGGAACAGAAGAAAGTCCAGGAAATACTTTGATGAAAGATGGGAGAAAATTCAAGATTTATAGGGGTAGTGCAGGTTATGGAACAGCTTTAAGCAGGAAAAATCAAAAATTAAAAGATGTAAACATAAATGATTATGTAGCTGAAGGGGTGGAATCTTTAGTTTTATATAAAGGAAATGTAAATGAAGTGATAAATCAATTGCTTGGTGGTTTAAGATCTGGAATGAGTTATTCAGGAGCGAGAACAATAGCCCAGTTAAAGCAAAAAGCAAAGTTTGTAAGGATTACTGACTCAGGTTTTAAGGAAAGCAGACCGCACGATGTAAATGTTTTATGATGAAAAAATTATATTTTATTACTGGTAACCATAATAAATTAAGGGAAGTAAAAGCAATTATTCCTGAAATAGAAGGATTAGATATATCTCTTCAGGAAATTCAAAGCCTTGATCCTTTTGAGATTGTTAAGCATAAATTAAAGGAAGCGCAAAAACATCATGATGGAAACTTGATTGTGGATGACAGCAGCTTGGTTGTAAAATGCCTGAACAAGCTTCCTGGTACTTTAATTAAATTCTTTGAGGAATCAATTGGTTTAGAAGGCATAGTAAAAATAGCAAAATTATTTGAAGATACAAGTGCTACGGCAAGATGTATAATTGGTTTAAGTTATAATGGAAAAATTGAACTTTTTGAAGGCAAGGTAGAAGGTAAAATTGTAAATTTAAGAGGAAATAATGGTTTTGGATGGGACAAGATTTTTGTTCCAAATGGATATGATAAAACTTATGCAGAAATGAAAAAAAAAAAAAAAAACAAGATAAGCCATAGGCATCTTGCACTTGAAA
>CAZPBI010000108.1:0-4677 GCA_964584825.1 Candidatus Woesearchaeota archaeon | reverse complement strand
CAGGAAGTGTAATTATAAAAACTTAGCTGAAGCTTGTATCAGGAAAGCTGCGCATGAATACGATATCGAAATCAAGGAAATCAGTGTAATGCCTGACCACTTGCATTGTATGACTAAACTTCCTTTAACTATGACTCCTAGCAGAGCTTTGCAGCTGCTTAAAGGAAGGTCTGCTTATATTTTCTTCAGAGCTCATCAGAAGGCAAGATTACGATATCCAAAAGGGCATCTTTGGAGCAGAGGAAAGTTTACTTCAAGCATTGGATTTTCTGGCATTGAAAAAACTACTTCCTACATCCGAAATCAGGAAACAAGACATGGTTTAGCTTCCCTCACTGGAAACTCCACACTTTAGTGTGGAGAGGATGTCATTTTCAAAATATATCAAGTTATAAAAGATAAAAATAGGAAAGTTTAAATAGTATTTATAATTATTATAATTATGATTACCGAATTTATTAATAGAGAATCTGAACTTGGTATCCTTAATAAGAAGTATAGGAACAGGGAATTTGAGTTCATTCCTATATACGGAAGGAGAAGAGTTGGAAAAACAGAAATAATATTAAATTTCATACTAGATAAAAAATCCATTTATTTTCTTGCTACATCTGGAACTCAAAAAGAGAATATTGAAAAATTCAAATCTGCAGCTAAAAATAGTATAGACTTAAGTTTTGTACAATATGACTGGGAAGCCATTTTTAAATATATCAAAGAAAATATCAATGAGAGATTAGTAATAATAATCGATGAATTTCCCTATTTATTGGAGACTGAACAAGGATTATCATCTATTTTTCAAAGAATTGTGGATTTATATCTAAAAGATTCCAATTTTTTCCTCATATTATGTAGCTCAAGTCTAAGCATGATGTATAAAGAAGTTTTAATTTATAAAGCTCCGTTATATGGAAGGAGAACAGGACAATTAGAGATAAATCCGTTAAAATTTAAAGATGTGATAAAATTTTTCAAAAAACCCTTTGAAGAAATTGTTTTTATATATTCAATTTGTGGAGGAGTTCCTGCTTATTTGAAGGAATTTATTGAAAATAAAACTCTAATAGAGATTATAGCAGAGAAAATGTTAGTTAGGGGTTCGTTATTAAGGGAAGAAGTGCCCTTTCTTTTAAGAGAAGAATTCAGAGATCCAAAAGTATACCTCTCTATCATGGCATCTATATCTTTAGGTTATAGAAAACTTGGAAGTATAATAAATTATTGTGGCTTTAAAGATAAAACAAGCATAACTCCCTATCTGCATAATCTTGAAAGTCTTAATTATATTAAAAGAGAATTGCCAATTACAGAAAAACCCAGATCAAAAAAAGGGTTGTATTTTATTAATGATAATTTTTTTAATTTTTGGCTTAAAATGGTTAGAAACAATTTTGAGATTATAGATAAAGATATAAAAATTGCTATTAAGAAAATAAAGAAAGAACTTGATCCTCATGTTTCCTTTATATTTGAGGATATTTGTAAGCAATTTTTGTGGGAGAAAATTTTAATAGATTTTACAAAAATAGGAAAACAATGGGGTAAGATAAAAAATAAGCCCAAGGGGGAGAATACTTATGAGATCGATATAGTTGCTTTGAATGAGAATACTACGGAAATATTATTTTGTGAATGTAAATGGCAGAATAATGTTGATGTTATTAAAGTTATTAATAGTTTAATCGAGAAAGCTAATTATGTTGAATGGTATAATGATAAAAGAAAAGAAAGTTATTCTATATTTGCTAAATCATTTAAGAAGAAAATAAAAGAATTTAATGGAAAAAAGGTTTATTGTTATGATTTAAGGGATATAGAGCGGGTTTTGAAGAAAAAGTTATAGTTTCTTTTCACTAAAATTCTATTCTTTTCTCTTTTTTCTCATATTTATACCAGATTATTAATAATATTAATACCAATATAACTATTATATAATAATAAATCGGAATTTCTGGAATCTTAAAAGGTTCTTCCAATGATGGAATCTCAGGAACATTTTTTCTTGTTCTTTCCCCAATAACCTTCACATTAATAGGTATTCCACAATTTATAAATTGCATCCCGGCTCCTTGTTGACCAGCAATATCAACATTTAATGGTGTACATGTAACGCAAAATTTTACTATTCGATCCCCATTAGTAATATCTTCGGGGGCAATTACTGAACCATAAAAACTTTTTCCATTCCCCTCCTTAAGTATCTTTACATTTTCATCAAATCTAATTTCTAAACCTTCTGCATCAGTTATTTGTTCCGTGCAACTTACAGGTAATCCACCATGTTGTATTTGATAAAAAAATCTTTCAGATTCTCCCGGAGAAATTTCTATTTCTGAAGGAATAGGAAAACTTATCCCTATAGCAAAAACTATTTGGTTTGTTAATACTAAAATCAATATATATAATAAGATCTTATTTTTTTTCATTTTATGATGCACTCACCCTTAATGTTATTTGAGAATTATATGTACCAGGAGTTAATGGCGATTGAGGAGCGATATGATAGTAAGTACTTACATTAGTCGTAGCTCCATTGCATACTAAATTTGTGCACACTGTTAGACCAGAAGGTCTCTCAAAAGCGCTCGGAAACCTTCCAAATGCATTACTACCTATTGCGGTAGTTATATTAACATTAATAAGCAAAGGATTTAAATCTCTTTCTGGAGTTTCTGAGCCACCATAAGTAATATTTACTTGATTATCATCATCTATTTGGAAGTTATTACCATCAGGACTATCTAAATCTCTTTCATGTATATTCCACACTGCATCATTTACATAGCCTACAAAATCAGTGCCATTACAAAATCCTAATAGAACTCCAAGGTCACTACGACAAAAATCTGTTGTTGCCCAATCAGCAAATGTATTTGTATTGCCATGATTAATAGCTATATACCTAGCATCTCCAGCATTAAATTGGTTTGTTGTTGTTGCGCCACTAGATGGACCTAGGAATACTTGGCTTGTGTCAGCTGTTAGATTGCTTGTATTATAATAACTTATTGCTTGACTAGTAGAATAGAACCAACGTAATGTTGAATTATCATCTATACTTCTATTTACACCACTTTGACTATTTACATCAACCTTTAATTTATAGAGCCCTGTGGGCATAAAAAATTCAGGTCCTCCTGGTACAGCATCTTGAACTGTGATGTTATATTTACATGCATTTCCTGGTAATGTTCCATTACCACTATTCAAACTAAACTTTAGTGAATAATTAAATTTATCAGCTACCACAATAGATGTACATGTAGTCCCAGAAGCAAAATCTATTTCACACAACCATAATGTTACACTATGTACTCTTTCCAAACAATCTCCATCATAATCTGTAAATGAAACATTAGTAACAATACCAGTAAATCCATCATTACCGTTAAACCACTTTGCTGTATATGGTGATACTTGACATGTTTGTCCTCCTATAGTTGCAGTTCCATTACAAGAAGCAGTTGCACTTGATCTTACGTCTCTTACTGTTAAACCAGTAAAACTAATGTTAGTAACATTAACTGGTAAAACTTCTGGCAAATAATCTACTAATGTGATATTTGTATTATTATAAATTTGTGTAATAGAACTATTGGCAGTTCCATTAAGGCCATCGTCTGCCCATAGTCTTACATAAACAGGATTTCTTACCTGTCCTACTGGAGATTCTATAGTACCCCATGGTATAGGGGCAGTCCAATTTCCATTAGGCAGAAGTTCTCCATATAAAACAGCAGTTGCTGTACCACTTGCTAAAACAGGAACCAATCTTGGATCAAATACTAACTCTCCTCTTCCTTCTTCTATATCGCTAACATTAACATGAGGAGTTAATAGATCTGCAGGCCAATGATCTATACCAATAGCAATTGGTGGCACAGTATCTTCAGTATTTGTACCATTATCTGGATCACTTACATTAAAATATAAAGTTGGTGTCTGATTATGTGTTTCATCTTTAACATGAACTGTCCAATAATCTACTGCATTTAAATCATAAGGCTCTCTTGGTAAACTATTAACCAATTTAAACTCCCCTAAAAGTGCAGTTCCAGCTACACTATCAATAGGGGTTAAATTAAAATTATAAGTTTTATTCACTAGAGTTGATGCATATGATAATGAGCCACCCAATGTTCTATTAATACCAATAATTATAAATTGATTATACTGTACAGCTGTTCTAGCAGGCGATAAACTATTATGTATATCACATGTATTAAAATCTGGAGGAGTTGAGATACAAACTCTTGTCGTTACAGTATCCCCATTCTGATCAGAAACTTTCCATCTTATAAAAGTTGTTGCATTATGCGTGTCGTTAATTCCAGGTGTACTATCATGCCCAGCTTGGCCATAATCCCAATCACCAATTTCCATATCATTATCATTTGAAGTAGCGTCTGGTCCATCCTGTATTGAAAAATTTGTTGGTTGATTTGGGGGTTGTGCAGCTATACTAAATTCACCAGTCGCAACTGGTTTACCTGTAATACCAACCTGGGCTGAAATACTAATAGAAAAAATTCCTATTAAAACTAAAGTAGTTATAACTAGTAACCTCTTTTTGATCATATAAATTAACATTGTAAGCCTGTATATAAATCTTTTTCTTCTTGGCTATGTTAAATTAATTAATGCTGAAATCATTAATTTAGGTTCTATATTTAT
>CAZPBI010000107.1:0-4709 GCA_964584825.1 Candidatus Woesearchaeota archaeon | reverse complement strand
TTTTGATACTTCTTTAACAGTTATATCTGGTTTTGTAGATGAAATAAAAGCAACCTCTCCCTTATTTGTTCTAATCACAAAAGTAGCATTTACATTAACATTTTCATTTAATACATCATAAAATTCTTGGACAGTTTTTACACTTCTTCCATTAACACTCTCTACTATGCTCTTTACACTTAAACCAGCTGCAGCAGCCTCACCCTTTACACTACTAATCTCTATACCAGAAGCGAAAGGATTTGGACTTATTGCAAGTGCAGCCAATGCTAATGAAATTACTAATATTATAACCCTAAATGTAAAAAACTTAGCCATTTTCTTTTCTATCCAAATACCACTTTAATAAACCAGCATTCATCCCATATGTAGCAACTAAATCCACTATCAATCCTAAAAATATTATAGAAAACATTTGTTTTAAAACCAAGCTATTAGAAAAAATATATCCCACACCAACAGCAGCCAAAGAAGTTAAGGTCATTACCAATCCCGTTTTTGCAGAATTAACAATCCTTTCCCATGTATTTCCTTCCTTTCTCTTTACCATCCTAGTTGTCAAAACAACATCAGTATCTACAGAATAACCTATTAATAAAAGCAAACTTGTTATGCCAGCGCTTGAAACCCTTATACCAATTAAATTAATCAATGCAATAGTCCCAACAATATCAAGAAATGCCGATAAAATTACAGCTAATGATGGAACAACACTTCTAAAAATAATAAATATAGTAATACCCATTAAAATAAAAGCAATAATAATTGCCCTTATCATTTGCTTGTAAAAATCTTCACCCAATCTACTTCCAGTTTCTTGGACAAAATAATTTTCATCATTTAATTCTATGTCTAAATTTTTTTCTAAAATATCCTTTAACTCATCTGAATTTATTTTACTAGCCTCAATAAGAAATCCACGAACATTACCTTCTTCACTAGCCAAAGACCGAACATAAACTTCTCCCAATTCTCCTTTAAGCAATGAATTTACATTGTCTAACGTTAATTCCTTATCAGCATAAAAAGTAGCACTTACCCCACCCTTTAAAGAAACATCTTTTTCAAAAAAATCTCCATTTTTATTATAAAAATTTACGATAATAAGAAGACTAATCACTAATATAAAAAAAGGTATTATCAAAATAAGTTTATATCTTCTATTATAAAACTCTCCAAATTTACTCATAAGCGCTTTATTCTAAATCCCCTTTAAATATCTTACGAAAAGGTTTATATATAAAACCTAGATATTAACAATAAAGAGGTGAAGCATGTCTTACCAGCATAAGTTTATTGTTTTCTTATTGATACTATTATTTTTCTTAACTAAATCTCTAGCACAAATAGAAGACCCAAAAATAAACATAACATTAGAAAAATTTCAGTATTCACCAAACCAGCAATTACAAGGAGAAATAGAATTAATTTTTAAAAATCCAGTGGAAAATAAGAACCTAGAATTATGGATAGGCCAGCAATCCTATAAAAAGGATTTAATAACAATTTTAAATGATTTAAATTTACCCTATAATGCTAGCGTAAAAAGAACCACATTAAGTGGAGATGCTTCAGATATAAATGTAATTCCCCAAGGTAAATTAATAGGATTTGAGGTCTCCCTCTCTTCAAATAATGCTTCTGTTGATATAAACAGCCCAATCATTGGTTCAGAAGTTGGTAATACATTTCCGCAATTTCCATTTATAGACATAGGATTTGATGATTCTATTGAATGGAAATGGCTAGGTAACATTGTAAATTGGTTACCGTTTAAAGGATCTGATGAATTAAATACCAATGAATTAGGTTCAGCATCTATAAATGATAAGAATATATTTGTATGTGAAATTATTGATATCCCACATGAAATTAAAGAAATTAAAATATCAGCTAAATTTCAAACGTTTAAAGATAATATTGATATGTGGGCAGCAATAATAAAACCAACGTCATTAATACAAGATACATTTGATGCAGGTCCATTAGAACCAAAATGCAATCTTCCTGAAGGAAGAAATCTTGATTTTAGAGAGTGTACAATAAACTTTGAAGTACCTCACATAATCCAAGGAAAACATCTAGCATGCATATACTCTATTAATGGCAATGGTACAGAAAATATTTTTTCTATATCTACTGATGCCGGCGCAGATACTATAAGTTCAGCAATATGTTCTGGCTCAAATTTAAAATGTATCAGAGCTTTAAAAAATTATTTTATCCAAGTATCAATACCTTCTTATGATGGAATATTAAATGGCCAACAAATATTCAAAGATGGATTAACAGGAAATTTTGACGGCTCTGATTTTTCAAGGGAAATCAAAAGATACATGGGACTTTATAATACTGCCTGTACAAAATCTATAAATGGAAACTGCATTGTATCACTGTTAATTAATGCACAGGCTAATGGCAGATTGTACATAGGAGGATTAAAAATATTAATAAGAAGTCCTGGTCAAACATTAACAGCATCTTATAGAGATTTAGAAATCCGGCCAGAGATTATAACAAAAATAGAAAATCAAAATATATCAAATTATACTTTAAAAATACCCTTTTCATTATTTTCAAATTTTACAACACCCAACATAGACAACTTCTTACTTATACCATTAAGAATAATTTATGGTACAGAATTAGATCAAGAACCAATTCAAATTTTTGCAGCTGCAGCAGAAATAGCAAATGAATCTATCTCTAACATGTTAAGTTTAATAGACGAATATAATTCAGATGCAGACATAAGATCAATTCTAAGTTTTTTAAAAACAGATCTTCAGCCAGCAAAAAATAAATTAAAAACATTAGAAACAGAACTAAATGAATTAGATAATTTAAATATAACAGAACAAAATAAAACAAGAAAAAGACAAGAGATAATTAATAATGCTCAAGAAGCAGTAAAAAATATACCACAAACATTTTTATTTAAAGATAAAGTACCAAGTTTTCCAGCAATACCACCATCAACAATTAACAGAGAAAAAATATTGCCCTTAGCACAAAGAACAGATGACATCGAAAAGTATATCCTATCAGTACAGGATGAAATCGATATAAACAGCGAAGCAAACGCATTTAAAATTATTACATTTTCAGAAAATATAATAGAAAAAACATTTATTACTAGAAGGATCTCTACTAGTTTTTCAGATGCATTTTTAATTGAAGAAATACCATCTTATATAGCACGAGATGCCTCTTTAATAGATTTTGGTGATAATTCAAAAGCAAGTGTTATCTCTAGTAACCCTATTTTAATTAAATTTGAATTACCTCAAGGACAAAACACAGTAGCATATATGGTTAATGGAAATATTATTGGTGAACTAGGAAATCTCAAGACCTTAGTAGTAAGCATCGAGGGAGCTTCTTCTCAGCCTTTATTCCAAGGACCAACATGCGGTGATGGAAAATGTTATGCCTATTTAGAAAATGAACTAAACTGCCCAGAAGATTGTAAAGGAAAGATACCATGGCTTTCAATAACAATTGTAATAATAATTTTAATTTTAGGAATATATTATATTAATTTCTATAAAGGCACTGCTAACATAAGATTCCTACTAAAAAAGAAAGAACTATTTAAGACAGAAGTAGATAAAATAAATTTAATAAATTATGTTAAAAAAGCACAAAAATCAGCTTCAAAAGAAAAAATTATAAATATGCTCTTATCTAAAGGTTGGACTAAAAAACAAATTGATTTTGCATTTAAAAAAGCAGAAAAATGAAAAAATTACTAATTATATTTACTTTACTAATTACACCCTTCATCTTGGCACAAGAATGTCAGGATGGTCAAACTGAAAGTTGTCCTACAAATAAAGGGATATGTGCAGGCGGCATCCGTATTTGTTTTGATGGCATCTGGGGTCCATGTTCTATTCTCCCAAAAGAAGAAATATGTAATAACAACCTAGATGATGACTGTGATGGTCTAGTTGATGAAGAATGTGTTTGTAAAAATAATGAAACAAGACAATGTCAAATTTATACTCTCGGTATATGTTCCTCAAGTAAACAAACATGCATAAACAATAAATGGTCTGATTGTGATATAAAACCACAAAATGAATCTTGCAATAACAACCTAGATGATGACTGTGATGGTTATTCAGATATAGGAGATCAAGATTGTTTTGATGAGAATCATTGTAGAAATTCAAAAAAAGATTACGATGAAAAAGATATAGACTGTGGAGGTTCTTTATGTCAGCCATGTCCTACATGCACAGATGGAAAGAAAAGTGCAAGATTAGGTGAAAGAAAAGTAAATGTTGTTATAGATGATAAAGGTACTATCTCAGACTGCGGAGGGTTATGTCCTACTTGTCCAACATGTAATGATGGCATTAAAAATCAAGATGAAGAAGATATAGACTGTGGAGGTCCATGCCCAACTTGTCAAATAAATCAAGAAGAAATTCCAAAAACAACTTGTGGAAATAACATCTGTGATTCAGATGAAGATAATGAATCTTGCCCAAGAGATTGTAAAAAAAATTCTAATTTTCTGATTTATTTTTTGATTCTTTTAATATTAATAATCTTATTATTCATAGCATTTGTTTTTGCTAGTAAATTAGGAAAGAAAAAACCTAAAGAAAGACCACCTGTAAAATTACATTCTTCCTTATTTAAGCCATTACCAAAAAATATTAAATCTGAAAAATTAGCAGAGGAACTAAAGAAAATTA
>CAZPBI010000106.1:4085-4716 GCA_964584825.1 Candidatus Woesearchaeota archaeon | reverse complement strand
CAAAAATATCTTCAAATGGCGAGCCTGTCATTGTTTTTCTTCTTCTTTGTGTTCCGCCCATTGCAACTATGTCGCCTTTTAAAACTGCCCTGCCTAATAAACCTCTTCTAAAAATGTCTGGGTGAGCTTGAATCATAATGCCTTCTTGTGCTGGGGCAATTGAAATAGATTTAGCTTCTTTCACTATTGCCCTTCTAACCAAAACACTTTCGCCTATGCCTGTTTTAGCATTTCTTCTTAGAATTCCGTCCATTCTTATTACAGACTGACCAACATCTGTTGGATAGGCTCGATCAACAATGCCAACTGTTTTTCTACTGCCTTCTATCTCAACTATGTCGCCAGGATGTACTCCAATTTGGTGCATTGTATCACTGTCAATACGAATAATGCCTTTATAGGCTTCTTCTTGCAATGCTTCCATTACCTTTAATTTTGTTTGTTTTGTTTCAGCCATTTTATTATTAAGTGTTTATCTTTAATAAAACTTTCTAGTTATCTTTGAAAAAAATAATGTGACTTTTTCTGGGCTGTCTAATGAAAGATTAACTAATTTTCCAGTTTCTCTTATTTCTGTATAATCTATAATCTCTCTTGGATATCCCTTCTCATTTAAACTTGCTCTTATATC
>CAZPBI010000106.1:0-4058 GCA_964584825.1 Candidatus Woesearchaeota archaeon | reverse complement strand
TTGGTATTGAAATTGTGTAGCTATTACCAACCATTCTTAGTTTAACTTGAAAATGTTTATGTTTTAAATTTGAAAATTTCTTGAATTCTTCCATGTCTTGAGGATGCTCCCAAGATTTATTGCAATTTGGACATTGCCATGCCCTAATCTTAAAGCCTTCTTTGATTATGAAAGACTTTTCTGTTTTTTTGTTACAATCATCGCATAATAATGTTGTATTGTATATATCCATTTTGTGTATACTTTTAGTGTATATATCTAGTATATAAAGATTTTGGTATATTTATTATCTATTCTATAGTGGTAAAAATAGAAAGATTTATAAATGATTATTTTTATAAGAGATTATGGTAAATAAGCAAAGACTTGATGAATTGGTTGAAAATTTGGGGATGAAGAATGAAATTGCCCCTCTTTTAGATTTTGAAGATGGATATCCTAGATTAGAAAGAGCGATACAAAAATGTCTTAATCATTATGATGGGAAGACATTTGCAATAGTTATCAACAAACGTGGGTTCTCTAAACCTTACGAATTAAGAAAATTAGATGTATCAATAAGTATATTTAGACGATATTATGGAATTGGTCAAAACGCAGAATCTATTTTTGATATTTGGATGGATGTTTATGGCGATCTATACTACACAAAAGCAGAGCTTCAGAAAAGAAATTGTAATAAAGAAGAAATTCAATGGATGAAGGAAAGAATGAAGGAAAGAGGAAAATATATGAGTAGAGGAGAATTAGTTTCACAGAAGATACATGGTGTTTTAGATTTATTAAGGCAAAAACATAAAGCAGAGATTTGGTATGGGACATTAGGATAAAATAATAAATATTAGTTATGTTTAAATTTTGACTATTAAATGATATTTTATAGAAAATAAATCAATAAATATTAGCTTGATTTAGTTTTAATATGAACTATAGAAAAGGTGCATCGCTCCTTCTAATAACTTCATTATTAAATTTTAACACAAACTATAGTAGCGTGCCTAAAAATATAGAAAAGGAAAAATCAGCTATGGTTTATGAAAGAGAAAAGAAAGAAGAGCCTATAGATTTAAGCTTGCCAGAAGGTGTTATATTAATACCGCAACCTTATTTTGATAATTGCGTGTCATGTCATGGCTATACTGGTCATTATGATGGTGCGTATGCACTTTACGATGAAGAAGGAAAGCTAAGAGAGATGTTTAGGGATCATATGCCTGCACCACTTTATTGCCCAACTATAAAAGATAAATCAGAGGAAGAATTAAAAGACATAATAAAGAAAGGCAGGGGTTATATGCCTGGTTTTGGAAACTTGTCAGATATTGAAATAAAAATTATAATAGACTATATTAAAGGTTTGGAGCATTCTCATTCTGATTAGGAAAAGAATTTAAGCTTAATTAATTAAATAAAAATATGAATACTGGCTGTAAAGATTTAGATAAAATATTTAGTTACAAAAATGAAGTTGTAATGATCTATGGAGAGCCTGCTTCTGGAAAAACTACTTTTGCTAAATTAGCTGCAATAGATTTTGCTAAAAATAATAGAAAAGTAATTTTCATAGATACAGAAAATGGTTTTTCTCTAGATAGATTCAAGCAATTAGCAGGAAAAGAATATAGTAAACTATTAGAGAATATTTTAATCTTAAAACCTAAAAGTTTGTTTGAACAGAGCAGAGATGTTAGACATTTATTAAATTCTATGAAAGCAAAGAATATTGATTTAGTGATAATAGATAGTATTGGAAAATTTTACAGAGGGGTATTGCATAAAGGAGCTTATAAGATTAATAGGGCTATGGATAAGCAACTATTAATGTTAAAAGCAATTAGTAAAAATCTTCCTGTTATAATAACAAATCAAGTTTATAGTGATTTAGAGGGGGATATTAAAAATGTTGGAGGAAATATGCTACAAAGAAAAAGTGACTGCATTATTAAACTAGAATTAAAACCTAGAAAATGGTTGTTGATAAAGCCAGAGAAAAAAGAGATGAATTTCGATATTAAAGAAGATGGAATTTTTTTTATCTGAATAATTATAGATTATTATTCTTTTCAATCCATTCTTGTTTTAGTTTATAAAATAGTAAAATTTAAATACTTAAATGGCTTAATGCTTCTATGGTTAGCTATATAGAAGATCCTTTGCTGCTTAAAGAAAAAAAGAGAGAAAATTTTGTAAATGTAAATAGCTTAATCAATACAAATTTCCCATATACATTACAGGGATCAACTTTAAATTTGTATACAGTATTAGTTAAGAGTATAGACTTTAATAGAAGTTTAAACAGTATGGTATATTGTAAGATCCCAACTAAAAGATTATGTAAAAATCTAGATAATGAACTTATTAAAAATAATTTTATAGGTTTAAGAAAAGAAGTTGCAAGATATTGTTTGAGAAAGAAGTTAAAGATAGAGTGTATGAGAAAATGGGAAAAAGATAACATTTGGCCTTTTTTTGTATTAAGAGCTATCTCTCTAACACATAAAAATGATTTGAAGGTTTTATCCACCTTAATACGAGATGTGGAATATTTTACTGATGTTCATAATAGGAATAGATTTTATCCGGCAAGAGAAATAGAAGGCATACTAAATGAAAAGAGTGCTTATTTGGCTGGGTGTGTATTAGGAGATGGAGGATTTAGTTTAAGCAATTTTTGGGTCATTGTAGATGGCAGTAAAGAGGAAGAAAGAATAATAGACTCTATCGCTTTTTTAGATAAGATAAAAAGATTAATTGAAGAGTTATTTGGACTGAGAATTAATAAGCTCACTAGGAGAGATAATCGAATAGAATTAATAATAAATAATCTAGTTTTTAGTAGATTTATTAATTTTTATTTTGGTGCCCCATATGGTAAAAAGAAAGATAAGATAGAGAAACCAAAAATATTTCTTATCTCCAAAAAAGCCTCTTTATTATATAAATATTTTTGGAGAGGTTTGTTCGATACAGATGGATATTGTCAATTAGAAGGTAAACAAATATCCCTTTCTTCAGGTACTAAAAAATTATTAGATGAATGCAAAAAAGATTTAGGAGATATTGGGGTGAGTGCTAATGTTAAATTTGGTACTCAAGGTTCATACTTTTTAAATGTTTATTCAGATGATTATAAAAAATTTTCATATGAAATAGGTTTCTCTCACCCAAGAAAGCAGAAAGCTTTGATTAGAAATCTTAAAATTGGTGCTGGCGTTAATGAATATAAAGATGTTATCTACAATAATTTGTATAAAGGTACTTATGTAGATTTAAGAAAAATTGCAAGATTAAGGATATATAATGCAGGTGAATATATCCAGCATATAAGGGCAGAATTAAAATTAAGACAGAAAGATATGGCTAAAAATTTAGGCACTAGATTAAATAATTTATCAAGGTGGGAATTAAATAATGATGGAATCTTTTTTGAAGATTTCTATAACATACTAAAACTTGGGGGTAAAGATTATGATTACTTTTTAAAAAGGATATATGACAACGTTCTTTTTAATGTGGGGAAAAAATCTACTCTGATAAAGTTGCCTAAAATAATAAATAATGATACAAAAAATTTAGCGAAGGTAGTAATCCCTTATGGCTCAGAACTAAGAATTAAAAAAAGGAGAGGTGGAAACTCTAGGTTACATAAATTAAGAAGCATAATAAAAGAGAAATATGACTTAGACATTGTTGAAACACAAAAAAATGTGCATAGTATTTTGAATAAAACTCTTTCCTATTTTTTTAAGAACTATTTTATTTATGAAAAGAGTTGGAAACCAATATCAATAAAGGAAGAAAAAAATCTTGTTAAATCGTTAAACTCTATTTGGGACTAACATTCTCATCAAACCACTTCTTTTTAGAAGGGCACTCTTTTGAAATGCAATAATCATAAGGGCGTTTGCCCTTTCTTATTATTTTAACTATAGGAGAACCGCATTCTTTACAAACATCATTTGTTGGCTTTGGTAACCCGTATGGTAAACTAAATACATTATTACATTTTGGATAATTACTACAGCCAATTAAGTATCCTTTTGTCTTTTTTGAATATT
>CAZPBI010000105.1:0-4750 GCA_964584825.1 Candidatus Woesearchaeota archaeon | reverse complement strand
ATCTTTCCTTTAATAATAAACTAGCCCCATGTGCTACAAAGCAATCTTTCTCCATTTCACCAATTCTTAAACCACCACCCTTTCCCCTACCTTCAATGGGTTGTCTTGTAAGTAATTGTATTCTTCCAGATGCTCTTGCATGTAATTTATTAGCAACCATATGTTTTAATTTCATATAATACATATTCCCAATAAATATATCTGCTTTATACATCTCGCCAGTAATTCCATTATACAAAGTTTCAGTTCCATTTTCCCTGAATCCTAATTCCTTTAGTTCTTTTCTTAAATCAATCTCATTTTCTGCACCAAAGGTAGTCCCATCTACAAACCTGCCGCCTAATGCGCCAACCTTTCCACCTAAGATCTCTATTAAATGACTTATAGTCATTCTTGAGGGTATAGAATGTGGCGAAAATATTAAATCGGGTTTTATTCCCCTTGAAGTAAATGGCACATCACTCTCTGGCACAATAGCCCCGATAACTCCTTTTTGTCCATGCCTAGAAGCGAATTTATCGCCTACTTCAGGAATCCTCTGTGTTCTGTTTCTAACTTGCACTAACTTATTTCCTTCCTCATTTTCAGTAATTATAACCATATCAACACTATATTCTTCACCACCATGAACTTCTACAACACTGCTATCCCTCCTAGTACTTGCAGCAATAGAAAATTCCTCTAATTCACCTAAAAATCTAGGGGGACTTGTCTTTCCTATTATGACATCATCTTGCTTTACCTTAGCTTCTGCATAAATTATACCATCATCCTCTAATAGTCTATAATCTTTTTCTGATCTATAACCTTTAACGTCTTTATCCGGTATACCAATCTCATCTACCAAACCACCAGAATATCTTAATTCTTCAGCTTCATAAGGTTTAAAATAAGTAGACCTTGCAAACCCCCTATCAACACTCCCATTATTAACTACTATTGAATCTTGCATATTATATCCTTGATAACTCATTAAGGCAATAACAATATTTTGTCCTGCTGGATGATTTTTATATCCTGATATCTCATGCATGAAAGTTCTAACAATTGGAACTTGTAAGTAATGCAAAACGCTAACATCAGTATCTACCCTTAATAAATAATTAGAAGCGTATAATCCTAAACTTTGTTTTTGTGTCTTACTTCCTCTGTTTAACCTAGAACTCTGACCAAAATTAGCATAGGGAACTAAACTTGTAACAAAACCTAATATAACACTTGGGCTAATTTCCAAGTGTGTATGCTCTTTAGTTAACTCATCTTCTGATATCGCAATTAAAGCATTCTCTTCCTCAGCCGCATCAAGATATTCAATTATGCCTTGATTTAGTAAGTCGTTCCATGTAATCTGATTTCTTATGCATTTCTCTAAAATTTCTTCATTTAATTTGCTCTTGCCATCTTCTACTACAATTACTGGTCTTCTCGCCCTTCCTTTAGATATTTCTATATTTACCTCATTTAATTTTTTATCATAATAAACATTAATTTCTCGAGGTAATTTTCCTTCCCTCCCTTCTTTCTTAATTAAATTAACAAAATGTTTGCCAGAGTCTACATAACCTACATACTTTTCATTTAAAAAAACATCAGACATTTTTCAATCCTAAACTTTGTAATGATTTTATTAATTTCTCTTCACTATACTCACCTTGTGTAATAGAACATAAAATAGCTAGATTTTTTCTTAACCCGATACTTGTACCTTCGGGTGTCTCTATTGGGCATAATCTGCCAAAATGAGTACTGTGCAAAGCCCTTGCAGCAAAATTCTCTTGGGTTGCGCTTAATAAACTAACTACTCTTTGTAAATGGCTTGAAGATGCTAAGAAATTTGTTCGATCCATATTCTGACTTATTCCTTTTCTTCCACCAACCCAGGCGCCTGTAGCCATTGAACTCTTTATCCTACTTGTTAATAATTTATCTCTTATTATAATCTTAACAGAGGTAAATTTGCCCCTCTTAATCAACCTTTGAAAATTATATAATAAATCATTTACTAATGCCATTAAATTAACCCTAAATAAATCAGCCAATAAATCTCCACTTAACTTTAATCTTTTATTCATGTAATGGTCCTTATCTATATCAATACCTTTATTTAAAATTATTAAGAATCTTTTAACAATCTTACAAAGATTATAAGCTTTAGTTAGTCTATCTTTTTCATTAATGCCTAAATGAGGCAACAGATATTTATCTAAATTTTCATTTGTTTTTTGAAGCATCTCTTCTTTTAGTATAGTTAATCCAATTTTTTTAGCAACAAATTCTACAGCATCATTTTGTTTCTTTAAGTCAACGCTATTAAATAAATTAATAAAAATATCATCATATTGCTTATCGCTTGATATAAGCTTCATGATATCCTCATCCCTAGTTAATCCTAATGCCTTGATGACAGCTATTACGGGAATTCTTTTAAATCTTGTAAAACTAAGATAAATTATTCCATCCTTCATTTGTTCCAATTGATGTGGTATTCTATAAGATCCTCTTTCAGAAAATATATTTGCTACAAATTTACTATGGCCGGTCTTTTTCTTCTCAAAAAACATTTTGTTAGATGCCAAATCTTCTACTGTAATTAATACCCTTTCATTTCCATTTAATATAAAATAACCACCTAAATCATCTGGGTCTTCACCACTCTTTATTACTTGTTCTCTATTTAATCCATGTAAATGACAATACTTGCTTCTTAACATTATTGGTAATTTACCAATTTCTGTCTTAAATACCTCTCTTTGTACACCGTCTATATGCACTCTAACATTAAGGAATATGGGAGAAGAGTAACTAATTTTTCTTAATCTTGTTTCATTTGGCAATATATCCCTCTTGCTCCCATCTGCTTCTACAATACTTGGCCTCTCAATCTCTATCTTATCCAAAAATATCTTAAAATCTTCCATTTCTGGCGGGATAATAGTCGGTATGACTTCTCCTACTTCTTCAACAATTCGTTGCATCCCGAAACCTATAAAATTATTAAAACTCTCTATATTACTTCTAACTAGAGAATTCTCCTCAAAATATTTTTTTATTAAAATATTATTCTTAATCATAGACAGTCCTATAATAAACTGAATCACCTACAGTTTCGCTTTTTCTGATAATTTTGATTATGTTCCCTTGCTTTACATCTAAATGTCTTATGGCAGGATCTTTTTTTAATATCTTTGGAAGTTGGGTTAAACTCACGTTAAATTTCGCTAAAACTTTTAGTGCTTCTTCATCGCTTAATAAGATATGTTTAGTAACCAAAAAATGTTTTTCAATTTTAATATCTTCCTTCATTTTTTCTCCATTTCAAGGGCCGTACGGGATTTGAACCCGCGACCACCTGGTGACTTCCGGCTTAAAAGCCAGGTGCTCTACCGTGCTGAGCTAACGGCCCAATAATTCTAGCTATATTCTCCAACTACTAATCTCAAACAATCTCAACCCTTCTTTGTCATAGAAAAACAGCTAGAATTCTCAGTGACCAACATATTGTAACACATTTTATTAAGGAATTTTAGGGCCAAATTTAGAAAAATTGAAAATTGATAGCTTAAATAGTTTTCGTTATTAGTATATAGTTGTAGTATTACTAATTATAGTTAAGTATTACAAAAATTGTATATTTTCATTGTATTTAGTTATCCAAAATAAATTTTAAATATGTAATTTTATTATTGTGGTTACCCTCTTCGATATTTGCTTAATGGACCCTTCTAATAAATAAAATCTGTCAACACCGAGCAGAATAAGCGTGAGTTAGATTCTCAATGTTTATAGTAGATTCTTATTCTATATAAACATTGGCGACAACGACTCGGTGGGTGTATTAAATTATTAAACTGAATAGTTTATATTTTCTCATTAATGATTGTGATAGTAGTAATATCTTAGTGAATATAAACTTTTAAATAACTAAATGATAGTATAAAAAGTGAATAATGATGGACAATATACAAGTTTTTAAAATAGAAGATTATATCAAGAAAATCAATAAAGTAGAATCTATGCTGGAAGAGATTAAACAAGGACTCTCTTATTTTAATAAGGAATTTCAAAATAGTATTAAAAGAGGGGAGAACGATATAGAGGAAGGCAGGGTCACTATATGTAAGACAGAAGAAGAACTAGATAATTTCTTTGCTTCGATTTAAGATGTACAAATCTGTGTTCTCAGATGAATTTAAGAAACAGTTAAAGAAACTGAAACATAAAGACAAAGAAATGTATGAAAGAATACAAAAACAAATTAAAAAAATACTGCTAGAACCAGAACATCTAAAACATTTAAGAAATGTATTGAAAGGAGAGCAAAGAGTCCAGTTAGGTTCATTTGTATTACGCTTCT
The DNA here is from genome assembly GCA_964584825.1 of Candidatus Woesearchaeota archaeon. Taxonomy (GTDB): domain Archaea; phylum Nanobdellota; class Nanobdellia; order SCGC-AAA011-G17; family JACPIM01; genus CAYIBE01. The sequence goes on along the minus strand of CAZPBI010000105.1, from coordinate 396 downwards.
CTGTGAAGGAGGATGTAGTGTATTTTATAACTTTTAAACATCATGATGGAGCTTATGATTAATAGAATAATACGCTTCATAGTCGCATTTTTTACTAACAAAATAAAAGGATTAAAATGGGAAACGAAATGAATATTTATTATGATGAAGAAGGGGATTACTCGATATCTTCATAGGTAAGCCAAGACCAAATCACGGAGAAGAAATTGCAAAGGGAGTTACTTTATTCAAAGATGAAGAAACGAATGAAGTAATAGGGATTGGTATTTTAAGTTTCAAAAAACGAGCAAAAGACCTCAAAGAAATTAATCTTAACCTTCCTATTGATATTAACTTCTCTGTATCTAAACATACGCTTACATCAGCTTCTTAATAATCTCTTGAGAATTTGCTTCT
>CAZPBI010000104.1:1297-4788 GCA_964584825.1 Candidatus Woesearchaeota archaeon | reverse complement strand
GAAAATATCAAACAATTCTATGATATGCTTTCTCAAGATAGATTAGATTTAGTATTAGTTGTATTTTCTTTTTATCTTCATCAGAATATTGAAACTGTGAAAAACATTATAATAGAAAATAAAAAAATTACTGAATACGATATCTATAAAACTCATTTTCCAATCTTTAAAGAGATTGCAGAAAAAATAATTAATCGTTTTGATTTATTAGGAAATTTTGGGTTTACTGATGATGAAATATCAGAACTGAAAAATAACAATCCAGATAAGAAAAAAGTTTCTCAAATTCTATTTGATAAGTTCGGGATAGTTATTAATGAAAAAATAAAAGACATTGAACAGAAAGAGATTGAAATGCTACAAACTCTTTTAAATAGAGTTACTCCAAAGATCAATAAAAAAATGGCAGAAAGTATATATTTCTCAAATGTTGAGATTAATAGAATTCTTAATGGCATAACTGATTATATTAAAATTGATTTGAAAAATAAATCAAGTAAAGACAAAGAATTAAGGGAATATTTATCATTAAAATTGTATGCTGATGCATTTGAAATATATCTGAAAGTCTTAAAAGAAATATATTCAAAATTTGAAAGGATAAAGGTTAAAGATATAAAAAATAATAAGATGTATAAATTTTTTGATGAGAAATACCCTATTCTATTGGATTCTACAAATAATAGATTAAGAAATGATGTTTGCCATTTAAATTATACCAAAAGAGGAAATTACACTTTAGACCAAATTGATGAAGAAAAGAGTATTATTTTAGTAAAAGCTTTGACAGGTATTATTGTAAGAAATATATTTATTGTTGATTTTTTTGATGAATCTGCTAAATTTTTTTGATGAATTATCTGCTAAAATTAAAAATATGGAAGAAGAGATTTTTGATGATATATTCAAGATTATAAATGAAGCCCTTGAAAATCTCGATAAAGAAAAAGATAAAAAGGTTGAATAATGACATTTGGAAAATTATCAGTAATATTAACTGAAGATCAAGAAAAGAATCTTAATCGTTTAGACTGGTTTCTCACTTTTACAGATAATGAAATTGAGAAAGTTAAATCTTTTTTTGAAAGATTAGAATTATTAGATCCCAAGAAGAAAGACATCCATAAAGGATATAAGGAATTAATTTTATTTAAAATCAATCAAATATATCATTTGATTTTATCTTTAAAAGAGAACATTTATAATTCTTCTTTTGATCATTATAGGCAACATTTTGATCTTCATAAAAATAACTTATTAGAAATGAAAGAGATTTGGAATTAAAATGAAAACCCCAACTCTTAGAAAAAGAATGGAAGTAAGTGGGAAAGGAACATTTGGTTTTGATACTTTTGAAAAGGAAGCTTTATTTAAAATAGAGCTTTACATAGGAAAGGAAGCACTTGTGTTTATGGATGAATCATTTTTTTATGAGTTTAATACAAAACTAGCTAATTTACACAATCAGAAACAGATCAAGGCTTCTTTATCTGGAAACCTAAATAATGGTTCTAAAATTCATATTGATAAAATCATTCTGATAAATACGGCCGGATTAAAGAAAGGTAAATCAACCCCTATTAAGTTTAAGGTTTTTTCGCCAATCATAGTCAGTAATGAAAACTTAAAGCCAGTTAAAGAAAAGACAGAAATTCATTATTCCATAACTAATTTTGAATTTATTGGCTGTGAAAAAACAATTTACCCTAAAGGGGAGTGGAAATTAGACCATTTCTCAGTTAGCTTTGATGGGTATACATTCAACATTCAACAAGTAGAAAAATATGAAGAAAGAATTGAATATCTGAAGAAAAATAAGACAAGCTCAATAACAGCAGAGATTGTTGTTAAAGCGGACTTAAAAGAAAGAGATAAATTATATTCTATAATCACAAACATATGCAATATTCTTTCTCTCGCAACAGGTAATTCAGTAGTACCAATAACTGAAAAACACTTATCCAATGGGAAATTTGTTTGGAGCGAAACTGCTTCAATGAGGGTTGATGATTTTAGGTCGGGAGACCAATTAATCCCACATCTACCTCAAGAAGGAATAAGAGAGTTTACAATAAAAACATATCCTAATTATGCAAAGTTGAAAGATAATCTCGGATTAAATGCATTACTTGATTACTATCTGCTTATGAAATCAAATCCTATTTTAGATGTAAGATGTTTATTGGGGTTTATTCTACTTGAATGTTTATCAAACCATGCCCAAGAGTTTTATTCAAAAGAAGGAAAACCGATACAAAACAATATGAAAAAAAGTAAAATTAGCAAACTTGACAGAATCCTGCCAAAAAGCAATAATCTAAGTAAAAAGACAAAGGAGAAAGTCATTGAAGAATTTGTATCTCAATTCCCCTCTCTTCAAGATTCAATTAAACGATTAATGGATGAATTTGGTATGAAGTATAAAAAGAAAGAGGCAGATATCTGGAAGTTAAGAAAAGAGTTTATACACAAAGGAATGTATCCTAAAAATACCACAAATCATGTCCAAATCTATAGAGGTATTGTTCATTTTATAGACAGACTATTATTGCATATCTTAAATTATGATGGTGAATTTCTGAATATCGCTAATGGATATAGAACAGAAAAAATAGTTTGATTAAAGATGCCTTCTTGTTTTCTGTTAGTTAGCCCCCCAGTCCCCGTTCAGTTAAGAAAAAATTTGGGTCGAACGAAGTGAGAGCGCAATGTGGGTCGAAGCGAAGCTGAAGGGTCATTTCTATCAAGTGCGATGCACAATAAAGAATAATTATCAAAGAGACAATTTTATTTATAGTTCGTAGTTAGAGGGCACGCTTCTTTACGATTTTTTATTCACTAATCCATTACTAGCACTTTGTACTATGCCAACTACAATTGGTTTAAGAATGAAAATCTCAATAAACCAAATAAATGGAATCACCCCAAGAATTAGTGTTGTCTTAACAAATGTTCTATTTATAGGCATTTCCTTTACTCTTAGTTTATATTGAAAATTAATCCTATCAGTAAGTCTAAGCCAATAAATAAAACTCCAATAAAGGTTATAAAAAGGGATAAAGCTATACCCTATCGCTTGACCTGTTGAGGGATCATCCTCATTAACCTGGGGTAACTTACCTTGTTTGATTCCAAAATATATCAAAGTGAATATTCCCAAAGTAATAAAATGCAAGATAATACATAACCAAATAGGAAATTTTTTCTGAATGTTGTGTTGCTTAAATTTCTCTTTTTCTTTTTCGGTTAATTCTGAAAAAAGTTTGAAATTATCTTTGTATATATCTTCAAAAAGTTTTAATCTTGCTTCTGAAACCTGAATTTTTTTAATTTTAACAGCACCATCTGCTGCTAGTAAAGATTTACATTTTGGACAGCGAATATCTCCATCTTTAACTCTTGTTCCACATTTTGTGCAATAATATTCGTGTACTGCTGGCATAACTGATATTAAATTTGTATCCTAATAAATATTTTGTTTTTGAAAAGTG
>CAZPBI010000104.1:0-1197 GCA_964584825.1 Candidatus Woesearchaeota archaeon | reverse complement strand
GGTGTTAGAACAGGCACACTCAACAATAGAAAACTTTATTTATTCTTCAATATAAATCACATATTTAGAATGAAATTTAAATGGATTTTGATATGGATTGTATTGCATACAATTTCGGTAGTTTTAGTATCATATTTAGTTGATATTGTTAATATTCAAAATTCATTTTTAGTATTATTGATTACCGGATTTGGAGTGACTTTCCTTGCTAATGTTTATAGAACATTTACTCATAAAAAACAATTTGTTTTAAATTCGCTATTTGCACTCTATATAGTATTAAACTCAGTCACAATTTGGATTTTTACATTAATAAAAAATGAATTCGACATTAGTAACTTCCTATTGAATTCAATATTTATTGCAGTTGGACTTGTTGTAGCTTCATACTTAGTTAATTATCTCAGCTTATGGAAATTAAAAGGATTTAAAATCTTGACGTTAATAGTTGTATTAATTGCAATATTGTATTTTACTCATGGGAATTTAACAACAGAATCAACCATTACTAAATCAGATAATTCTAGTTTAAGCATTGGAAATAAGATAGACAATTTTATAGAATCTATTAAATCTATTTTCGCAAAAACACTTGAACCAAACTGCCCTCAAATTAATGTTCAGATGGAAGAACCGGGGTCTTTTTCACTTTATTCTCATAGTTTGGAACCAACAATCCAGGGCAAGACTTATGATGGTTGGACTGTTAAAGGTGAAGCAACTTGTAGAAAGGGAAGTAAAGAAGGTGAAAACTTAAAATATTATTATTGTGGAGGATACTTAAGTATACTCGGGATTGGACGTGTGAATGCTTACGTTCAAAAAACCATTATCTCAGATAATGGAGATATTGGAAAAACTTACAAATATGTAATTTGGAATGTTTATGATGAAAATAAACAATTTGTTGAAACCAAATGTCTTGGAGATCCTGATGAGTTTGAGAAAAAACAAGCAGAAGCTTTTGAGAAAGAAATGTTGAAATGGAATTAGGATATTAATATTCTATTTTAGGATAAAAAGCGAGATTTTATAACTCTTAACACATAATCAAATTACGTTCAGTTTAAACATTCAATTAACTTATTAACCTAAAATCACTAGAAAAAGACTTAAATGCAACCCCTTGACCGATACCAACACCCATATAGTAAAATGCCTTAGTTTGAATATTTTCAAGAACACTAAATAACCCTT
>CAZPBI010000103.1:1680-4850 GCA_964584825.1 Candidatus Woesearchaeota archaeon | reverse complement strand
TCATGATCAAATATATTCATATAACTATATTTAATTTTTAATTCATTAAAAATATCAATAACACAGGCTGAGAAGCCACACATAGGCTGTTCAGGAGTGCCTTTTATGAACATCATTACATCATTCTTCTTGATTTCACTTTTTATCTTTTTTAATAATTCTTTGTTCATTTTTACCTCCTTCTGGTATTTTAGTTGTAATTTCAATACCATGTAATTTAGTATGCATAACTGACTTTAAAGCTTCATGAATCATTTTATGTTGCTCAAATAATGACTTGCCTTTAAACATTTCTGATTCTACAAATATTTCAAAATGACGATTGTCTTGCCTTCTATTATTAATTATTATGTTTGCATCTTTTATATTATTTTCTATTAATGATTTTATTTCTTCTGAGGTTATCATTTATATATTTAACTATTGTTAATTTATAAAGTTAACTAAGATTTGAGCTGTAAATTGAACGTCACATAAATATTAGTTTTGATACTAAACCTTCATATAGAAATTCACAAAACCAAGACTTATAAAGATAAGGAAACTAGGGAGTCGCCGTTTTCCATATTTCATTAAAGAATTCCCTATATCTTTCTGCATTGTTTTTTGATTTTATGACAAAGGCAGTTACTTCTTCAACCCAAACAACAGTCATAACATGATCTCCATAAATGAAGATACCTGTTGGGAGTTTTTGTTTTGAAAATTTAACTTTCATGTTTTTGTATTTATGATGCTTTTCAAAAATTGGTTTTATCTCTTCTGGAGCAATTAATCTTACTCCTATTTTTTTCTCTATTCTTTTTTTGTGGTAGTCTCTAAAAAATCTTCGTAAGTTCTCTCTGCCAAGTTCTCCGCCAAGCGTAAATACTAAGTATTCTTCGTTTTTTGAAACAGTCGTTAGAATGCGATTGAAAGCTGCTTTAACTCCATCAAGACCCTCATAAATTGTTGCTTCCTGCTTGTCTTTGGCAAGTTTTTTCTTTCTTTCAATTTCTGGGATTAACTTTTCAATTTCGCTCTTTTGTTTGCTGATAAGTTTTTCTTTACTGTTGAGAAAATCTATCAAATTTCTAGGATCTGTGGCTTGGAAATTTTTGACATTGTTTTTTATGATATAAGTAACCAAACCTCTCTTTATGAGTTTGTCAAGAGTGGGATATACTTTTGAATTTGGAATTCCTGATTTTCTTACTATTGGAGTAGCTGTTGCTTGATCTAGTTCAAGTAGTGTGAAATAAATCTTGATTTCATTTTTGCTTAATCCAATCTGCTCCAATATTTCTGTGTTCATACAAATAAGTTGCCTGTTGAAGTATATAAATATTACTATATTATCACCACTATAGGGGGTGGGAATAATTATATTGTCCTCAATGATACTGCTACTATTACAAATAAGTAATAACAGGTAGGAAAAATGAATCGAAATCATATAGCAATAGGCTTAGTAGTACTGGTATTAGGCATACTGATAGTGGTAGGGATTGTAATAAATGGGAATATCACTGGAAGAGCAATCCAAGATACAAATCAAAAGGTATCAGTTCGTTTGCCCATTCCAATTATTGAGTCCGCATTTACACCATTTTATGCTGCAATTGACCAAGGATATTACGCAGAGGAAGGTCTTGATGTTGAATTTAATTTAGGTTCTCCAGAGAATAATCCTGTAAAGATGGTCGCTTCTGGGGCAGATAACTTTGGCATTTTAGGCGGTCCTGATACATTATTAGTGGCTAGATCAAAAGGACAACCACTTACTGCCATAGGCATAATACATAGAAACTCAAATTTCCCAGTAATATTAACCCTTAAAGATTCTGGAGTTACCAAACTTGAACAGCTTAATGGAAAAAAAGTAGGATTCTTTTATGGCCACATTTCCACTGATGTTCTTAGAAACTTATTCCGAAAACAGAATATTTATGTTGAAGAGGTTTATGTTGGATTTAATTATAACCCATTGATTGCAGGTCAATTAGATGCAGAATGGGCATTCAGAACGACAGCAGGAATTAATCTTCCAGAGAAAGGAATTGAAGTGAATATAATCTCACCAGCAGACTATGGGATAGCTACACATGGTTATACAATTTTTACAACAGAAGACATGATTAATGAAAACCCAGAAATTGTTGAGCGTTTTCTAAGAGCAACAGCTAAAGGCATAGCCTACACTGTTAAGAATCCAGATGAAGCATTGGAATCTACTCTAAAAAGAGATTCTACTTTGGATAGAGAAGTTGAAAGAAAACGACTAGAAGAGTACAACAAAGTTACCAGTATTTCTACAGAATACCCGCCCGGATACATGGATGAAAAAATGTTCCAAGAAACCTACAATAGGCTTCAGGAAGAAGGAGTTATAGAATCAGAGTTTGACGTAAATGAAGCATTTACCACTAAATTTCTTGATGAAATCTATTCTTAATTTCGATGAAGGTTTTTCCAATGATCGAGATTAAAAACTTAACAAAGACATGGAAAAAAGGAGATGATAATCTTACTGCTATTCAGAATCTGTCTTTAAAGATTAATGAAGGAGAAATAGTTTCAATTATTGGGCCAAGCGGGTGTGGAAAAACAACACTTCTAAAGTTAATTTCTGGGCTACTAACACCAACAGAAGGAGAGGTTACTATTGATGCAGAAACAGGTAAAAGAAAATCTGTCAAAAAATTAAGCATTGTTTTTCAAAATCTAGTTCTTCTGCCATGGAGAAATGTTATTCAAAATGTCCAGCTTCCAAATGAATTAAACAATACGGAATTAAACAACAATGTTCAGGAAAAGATTAATCTCGTAGGATTGAAAGGATTTGAAGAATATTATCCAAATGAATTATCGGGAGGTATGCAGCAAAGAGTCGCAATTGCCAGAGCATTAGTATTAAATCCAAGCCTCTTGCTAATGGATGAGCCCTTTGGTTCTTTAGATGAAATTAACAGAAACAAACTCAATACAGAATTACTCAAAATCTGGAATAAATTAAAACCCACTATTATTTTTGTAACTCACTCTATATCAGAAGCAGTTTTTCTTTCAGATAGAGTTGTTGTTCTTTCTCAAAGACCAGCAAAAATTAAAGAAATTGTTAAGATCAGACTGACAAGACAGCGTAATATTGAACTCAAAGAATCGGCAGAATTTCAGGAGTATGTAAAATG
>CAZPBI010000103.1:0-1670 GCA_964584825.1 Candidatus Woesearchaeota archaeon | reverse complement strand
GAAAAAATAGACTGAAAGAATGGAAGTATCCTGTTATGACATTCTTTGTAGTCATACTGATCTTGGAACTGGCAGATTTTTTATTGAACATTAAAGAAATAATTTTACCAAATCCTCATGAAATACTCTTTTCAATAATGCAAAATTGGAACACTCTGCTTCAGCATACAGTCATAACTATGTCTGAATCTGTGCTTGGATTTTTGTTTGGAGCTCTTTTTGGTATTACTGTAGCTCTTATGTTTGTATATTCCAACAAATCAAAAAAGGCATTATACCCATATGCAATTGCGCTTAAAGCAACACCATTGTATGCTTTAGCTCCGTTACTCATTGTTTGGTTTGGAAGCGGAATGTTATCAAAGATAGTCATGTCAGCTCTTGTTGCATTCTTTCCTGTTTTGGTGAACTCTGTAAAAGGATTTAGTGCAATTCAACAGGAGAGTTTTGACTTACTGCGTTCTTTCTCTGCTTCAAAATGGCAAACTTTCGTTAAGTTGAGATTTCCCAATGCTTTGCCATATATTTTTCCGGCATTGAAGATAAGCACGACATTAGCAGTAGTAGGGGCAACAATTGCGGAATTTACAGGAGCATCCGTAGGTATCGGACACTTAATTGTAAATGCTTCATATTATCTGAATACCAGTTTAATGTTTTCAGGAATAGTCATGATTTCTTTAGGAGGAATACTATTCTTTTATTTAGTTGAATATATAGAGAAAAAATTAGTTTTCTGGCAGAAAGAGGAGTAAAGGCGATTCCTGTTTAATTTTTAGAATTTTTTACTTAATGTTACGCCGAATTTATGTTGATCTTCAAAAGAGTCAAAGAAAGTATCACCATCTAATGCAAATTGTCTAGTATAATTTAATGAGGTATTAAATCCCTTACCTAAGTCTATAACAAAGTTTAAATTTCCTCTAGCAATTGCAAATCCACTATCATTAGTGAAGTAATGACTATTATATCTTGTTCCCGCCCCAATAGTTAAGGCTAACTTATCAGTTAATTGAAACGGTTTTGAAATAGAAAACCCAAGAGATTTTCCTTTTCCACTATTATGACCTAGAATCTGTGCGACATCAAGAGATATATCTACAGGTAAATTTCTAGTATATAGTGATGCACCAAGTTCTTGTGCATCAGGAATTTCTAAATCATCATGAAAACGAAAAGCTAGATAACCTGCACTAAGTCCTAAACCAAGATTATCTGTTAAACTTCTATTATAACTAGCATAGAAATCAACTTCTGTAAATCCATCAGTTTCAGGATTATAATTGTTCCAAATATTAAAAGATAATCCATCTACATTCTTAGGTGTTAAAGTAACACTACTTTGTATAACTGGATTATCGACAACAGTAAAACCTTGATTAGGTACATATTTATTTTGAAAAGAGATATCTGCAGAAACATCTAATTTAGGTTCTGGTTTATTAGTTTCGGCAATTGCTGTATTTGTAGCTAAAACAAGTCCAGTTAATCCACATAATAGTTTTTGTTTTAATTCCATTTTAATTTATAATTACTACTTTATCATAGTAGATAAATCTTTCTATTAGAACATTTACAGAATCTTATTTTAATATCTCTGAAAGCTTAACATCTTTAACATCAGGATATAGCCAACGTCCACGAGGAGCAAAAATAAGATAATATACATT
>CAZPBI010000102.1:0-5121 GCA_964584825.1 Candidatus Woesearchaeota archaeon | reverse complement strand
ATAGAATATTCAGCAATAAAAAGAAAAATAATCTTTTCATAGAAGAAAAGTAGTTTTCAGTTTAATAAGGATGATTGATGTAAGATAAGTAGTAAATACCAAATTTTACATAACTTCAAACACATTTAGAGTAATCGAGATGTTTAAAAATATAGGATGTTTTTTTCTATAATATGGGAAAGCAAAGAAAATATTTGTTAATTGCACTAATAGTTACTATTGCTTTAATGACAGGATGTAGTGACACTAGTACAAAAGTGTCTGCACCTATTGAGATTTTTACTGATTCTGGTGAGAAGTTTGTAACAGTGGGAAATCAAATTGAGATAAATTTCAAAATTTCTGCATTAAAAGATGGTTATTTAAACGAGAACATTATCCTTGTTACTCTACATGACGCTCCCCATTCAAAATATTCTTCTCCTTTCGATGGGAATATGCTGAATATCGATAATTATTTTGACATTATCTCAGTTAGTGATAACTGGAAAAAAGAAAAAATTTCAGATAACACAGAATATGAAATTATTGAAGCTATGAGAGATTATTCTCCAGAAATATCTCAAGGGATATCTGAAGGCCGTGCCTGGTTACTTGTTAATAATATTCAAGAAAATGAAGATAAGGAATTGAACTTGATATTGAAATCTAAATCAATTGGGAAGTATACTCTAGTTGTTAGTCATATGAACGCAAAAACTGGTTTTGTTAATATATGTGTCGGAAATACGAATGAAGAAGCACAGAGACTATGTGAAGAATACTTAAGAAGCCCTAGCACAACCGAACAACAAGTCATCATAGAAACAAATTACTAATTTATATATTACATAATCCCGTAGGTAATTCTCAAGCAGCAACTAAATTTTCAACTTTAATTTGTCTAAGAAGTTCAGGTCTTTTCTCTTTCACAAAAAGAAGCTCTACTCCTATAACATTTCCTTGGTTATCATAATCAACGATAACATCTCTTTCTATTTCTTTAGTCCTTTCTACCTTTGCTTCTTCATCTAAGCAAATATACATTGCATCTGCATCTGAATCGTATGTTATTTTCATTTTCTTATTTCAAATATAGTTATAACCTTTATATGTTTTACTCTTACATAAACAACCTTGATAGTGATACCATTCAACCTCTTTATTACATAGAATTTGTTTCCTTCTCTCTTTATGATATCCGGGCTTCTAATAGCTTCTTCAATCCAAACTTTCTCTAGCTTTCTTCGTTCAATCTGCATTTCTGCATGGGGAGTATACATGATTTCCATAATCATAGTAATAAATAGCTCAGATATAAAATTATCGCAAATTACTGTTTCGTCTCTTCCCTTAAGTCATCGCCAACATTTTTATACCCAAACTATTACTACTATGTATAACCCAGAAGCTCACATAGGATTATACATAACAACCAATAATTTGCACCCTCTTTGATTTATCCTTAAGTTGGACTTGAATGGTATGAAAGAATTGATTTATCTGATAAGTTGGAGTCAATAAGGGACTGGAACCAAATGGTGAATCAACTTGGCACGTACTTTGGTGAAAAAGTAACACAATATTTATAAATAAAGGAGGAAAGTCGATAATAAGTTTCAACAAAAAAATCTTACGTCCTCTTTTCCACTGGAAGAAAAACATGGTTATAGTCTCTAGTATATCAAAAAATTGATTAATGTATAACTAATTATTTCTTCTTGAATTCAACATTCGGTAGATTTTCAAATTCTTTATCACCAGTAACAAAATAATAACCATTCTTAACAGAAAAAATATATCCTACCGCATCAAAAAACGAAATATCTTGTTTTCTATGTTCATGTCTGAACTTGATAGCTTCAATTAAAATTTCTTTAATAACTAATAAGGAATACCTCTCTAATTTCTTAAACCAATAATCTGCGATTTTCTCTCCTTCCTCTCGTAAAAGCACAGCATAAAATTCGGCCAAAGTTAAATCAATTATAACAAAATTAGAATTGAGGTATTCTGCGAATTTTGGATTTCCGTTTGCGATCTCTATTAACGCATAGGTATCAAGACATTTTTTTACTTCAACCATTTACCTTCAAGATCTTTTCTTACCTCTTTTAGAATCTGTTCAGTTGATTTTCTAAATTTAAGAGAGCCAAACAATTCTTTTAGGGCATTATCTTTCTTCGTAATTTCAATTATAACTGTTTCTTCGGGTCTTAAATTTAATTTATCTACAGTTTCTATGGGTATAACTACTCCTATTGAATTCCCCCATCTTTTTGTTTTAACTTCGGTTGCCATTGTATAACTTATATATCTAACTATTATATAAATGTTTCTTATAGGATTGTTATTTCTATCATTTGTCCTAAGAAATTTGCTGACTTGGTTAGACAAAAAGCAATAGAAGAATGAAACCTATTGCTAGATTTGAAGCTAGTTATGGTGAGGCTAGTTTAACTTGTTATAGAGAACCTAACCAACTATACCCAAATCCTAATATGCTTGGCGTATTTGGTGTACAACCCGCAAAAAGAACTAATTGATTCTAATCTGACAGAAAGAGCTAACCATTTCTTTTTTTGATTTTCTTATATCCAAAAGACTTTGCAGCTCACAGAATAAACAGTTTATATCTTCAAGATTTCACATTACACATTTTCGTAAATTATTTATTTAAAAAGAGACCCATTAAGTTAACAATGCTCAAAAAAAAAAAAGTACCTGCGCAACTAGGAAATGTATTTTTGTTATGCTAAATCTAGTTTGCTCAATTTTATTATTTTGTCAAAAAAATAACATCCAAAATTAAAAATCCTCTAAACTTTTCTGACTTATTATCTTTTCATTAGCATCAAGGATTATCGATCCATAAACTCCATCAAATCCAGGTTTTATATTTAATTTTTCTTCTCTATTTTTAATAATAAGTTTAGCCAATTTTTCATGAACTATTTTTACTAATTCATCATAAGAAATATTTAACAACACTTTGAATTCGTTACCGAAATTTTTTATTAATAAATTATAAATCTCCCAAACTTTTTTAGAACTTAATTGTTTGATATCATAAACACTGCTTATTAATTCGTGTAATGGGATTAAAGAAACAAACGGTAATGCATTATCCCTTTTATAACCAACAGGACGATCAGCTAATTTTTCTGTTCTATCAGCAACCCCAATAGTTAATTTATTTCTACACTTAGGACAAATTTGGTTATATTTTTTTGAGTCTTCGGGAGAAAAACTAACATTACAATACCTATGCCCGCTAAAATGATACTTTCCATAACTAGTGTAAGTTTCTATTGTACTTTTCAAACCTACCCCTTCCCTAATTGCTTTTAAAAAATTCTTATAACTTAGTTCTTTAAAGTCAAAAATAGTTGCTTCTCTACCTAAGCGCCAAGGCCAACTTGAGTGGGCATCGCTAAAACTTACCAACTGAAATTTATCTAGAACACTTAATCTCCGATTATCTGCCGGATTTGAGGACATGCCTGTTTCCAAAGCGTGAATATACTTAGTATTATCTCCAAAACAATCTTCAACTCTTAAAAGTTGATTATATTCTCCCATGAGACTAAAATGACTTGTCCAAATATGCGCAGGTATAATCTCAATATCTTCACTAATTGATCTCATCATATCTACTAATTCTATACTATTAAATCCAAAAATAGGCCTTCCATCATAATCCAACCTACCCTTCTTACTTAACGCATCAATTATCTGTTTAGCTACTTCTTTATTAGGAGAAAAAATCAAATGATGTATCCTTTGGCCCTTGCCATTTTGAGTATAAATTAAACTAATTTCAGTTTGCCACATAAAAGGAAATTTAGTCTTGCTCCATAAAATACCATGTTCATCTTCCTCTAATTCTTCATTAATAGATTTAAATTGAAGAGGATGTTGAAAATCTCCCACACCTAAAAGATGTAACCCTTTCATTCTAGCATATTTTTCTAAATCTTGAAAGGAAATATGTTTACTTGTTGCACGTGAATACTTACTGTGAATTTGAAGATCTGCTATAATCATCAAATTAAATAAAACAAGAAAGGCTTAATAAAACTTTCAATTCTCCTCAGAATCTTCAACAATCAATGGTGTAGATATAGCATTCCTATAAAAATAACTAACCTTAATATTTATAGGTTCTTCAATAGGGCTTTCAGGAGCATTTTTAGTATCGATTCTGCATTTTACCACCTTCTGATTATTAGTTAATTTCAATTCACCTACATTCTTATTCCCTAATTGAACACACTGCGGAAAATATCTTCCAGATCCAGAAAATACTTCTAATTTTAATCTATCCTCCCTATCTTCATTTTTTACACATTTATTTGTAAATGTTCCTGGTGGATGTATCAATCCTGAACCTTTATTTTTAACAACAAAACTTATTAAAACTTCATTAGAACCAGAAGTTCTAGTACTTACCTCCTCTACTTGAACAGGAGCCCCCGAGTTATCTATACCAACATTTTGATTACTTATCTGACATACATCTTCTTCATCCCTATCTGTTGCCTTTCTTTTTAAACAAACCTTAGTAGTAGCTTTTGTCTGATATTCATAACATACATCAGCCCTAACATTTGTCTCCCAATCTGCATCTAAATCATGTTTATAACGTGCACTGCTAAAAGTTATTTCATCCTCATCTCCTTGTACAACTTGTCCCCTAAACTCACTTTTCCCTTCTAAAATCCTATCTAAAATCATATTAGCATTGGATAAATCAAAATCCCTAACATCTATACCACTTAATGTAACTATAACCTTATTTTCTAGTATATCAAATTCGCCTTCATTTTTCAATTTTATAGTAATATCAAAATCCTCACCTTCTTCTCCTGGCTCTTTATCAAATACCCTTGCAGGTGGCTCATCTGTAGCAAAACTTATTGCTAAACCATTAGTACCGCCAACAAAAGGCCCTGTCACTAAATCTTCATCCTGCACACAACCAGCTATAAATAAAATAGAAGCAATTATCAGCAATATTTTCAGTTTCACAAATGCACTCTCCTTTTTATAATTAAAACCTTAATTTTTTAATATTTAAACTTAATGGATTTTAACTCTCTAAATTTTGTCTCTTTATTATAGGAACCGGGCCTTTCTTTA
>CAZPBI010000101.1:0-5181 GCA_964584825.1 Candidatus Woesearchaeota archaeon | reverse complement strand
TGGTGTCCACAGAGACTTATCTATAATAAATAGTGTAGACTTATAAAGTTCACTCGGACTTCAACTTTAGAAAACAAATTTAACTATCAAAGCTCTCACCAACATCAAGCTTAATCTTTTTATTGCCAAAAAATAACCAAGCTGGATCTTTTCCCATAATAGTTAACTTTCCATTATTAGCATAAATTCCAGTAGTTTCAGGCAGCGCAATTACCTTCTTTAGGGTGTGTAATAATATTTTCTGTTTTATAACATCATCTTTTTCTTGTTTGTAATGACAAAATATACTTGTACCATATAATATATCAATCCCCTTAAAGTCTTTTAAGTTAACATTATTTACATCATAAGATGTAGCTATAGAAAAACCAAAAATTATTGATCCAGCACTTCCTCCATATATTGGTATATTTTTGTCTATACATCTTTTTAGAAAAGTCCAAAAATTGGTTTCTTTTAATACCTTTAAAAGATAAAAAGTATTTCCACCACCTATATATACCGCCAAATTTTTCTGGTTTATCTAAAATCTTGTTCAAATCTTCTTCAACCAACAGTTCATATAAATCAACATCAAATTTATCAAAAGTTCCTCTCAGCCATTTTAAACATTCAGGATAAGGATGCTTTATTTTATCAATCGCTACTGGAATATAAAGCAATGGTTTATTTTTATTTATTAAAGCAGCAAAGAATTTATCCAATTCTCTAGTTTTTTCTCCACTTCCTCCACCAGATAAGATTAGTTTCATATTATCTATTAATAATCACTTATACTAAGTTTAATATGATTATATAAACGGTTAATTCAAATATTAAGTTTTCATAATCTATAGGGGGGATAATAGTGAATAAAAAAAGTCCGTCATTTAAATACTATTTTATCACCTATCTTTATACCTAATTTTGATGCACTTCCTAATTGTCTAACTTGACCTAGTTCTGGAAGATTTCTCAAGGAGCTACCAGGATAAATTGTCCATGTACCAGTTGGAAGATTTTTCATACATCTTGTAAAAATTGCTTTACCTTTCCTCCTTCCATTAATATATATACTTAATTGTGTTCCTTCATTAACCTTGGGTGATCTACCATTAATCTTAGAAGTTCCAAAATTGTCTATATGTACTACCGTCCCATCTTTTATATTAAATTGATTAAGAAAGTCTTTTTTTCTTTTTTCACCTAACATATCAAATGGGATACCCTCCGCAATTTTTAATGCCATGGGAGCTTGAAAATATTTCCCGCCAAAAGGAACATAAGATCCACCACTCAAGTTTTCTTTACAGAATTCATATACGCATTTAATCCCAAAATCTTTTACAAGCCAACTCAAGGTTCCTATATTAGAACTAACAAATTTGAAGCCGTTCTTAGTTTCACCCATTACATATGCTCTATTCTTAACGGTTGTTTTTAGTGGATTTAGAATAACCAAAAAAACAGTATCAATAGGATTATAAATCTCTGCCATTAATCTCACCAAAAACGCACAATTTATTTTTGAAAACTCTTTAGATTTCACAAGAGGTTCTACCTCTATATCATTAATCCTATTTTTATCTAACTCATTAACTATTGTTGCTCTTATTTCATTATATGCCACATCGGAGCAGTCAGATATCACCACTATCCTTTTCATTTAAATAGATCTCCCCTAAGATAAGTTTATTATAAATTTACGAAAATGTAACTAAAATAGTAAAATATTTAAACTTTTGGTAGGCCAGAAGTGGGATGGACATTTATAACCCACAAGTTAAGGATAAAGAAAGGATTGATATAGCAAGTTCTGCAATTACTATGTATAGTTGTGGTCCTACAATCTTTAAGCCACCTTTTTTAGGTCACTGGAGAGCTTATCTAAATATAGATTTACTAACCAGGACCTTACAATACCTTGGTTATTCTATTGATCATGCCATGGGCATAACTGATATATTAAATCTTGAGAAAATTGACGTAAGTAAAAGAAAAAAGGAGTTTTCTATAGAAAGTTTCAATCTAGGATCATTATCCGAACTTTCAGATAAAATATTATCCCAATTTAAGAGAGAGGCTTCTCTTTTGAATGTTTTTTTACCTAGGATGCGAAGAACCTCGGAGTGTATAGATGATCAAATAGCCTTCTTAGAAAGGTTATTGGAAAGAAGGTTAGCTTATATTTCTAAAGAAGGACTTTTCTTCGATTCCAGCAGTTTAGACCTAGGACCTGATTTTGCTCTATGGATATTCAGTGATCATAGTAGGGTTATGGAATGGGATAGTCAGTGGGGACGCGGTTTACCAACATGGGATTTAAGTTGCGCCGTAGTTGGAAAGATACTCATTGGTGATCAAGTAGATATTCGTACAGGCGGAATTAGCTATATGAATAAACATCATAAGAATGAAAGAATCTTATTAGAGTCTTTAACTAACGTTGTACCTAGAGCGAGATATAGATTTTATAATGAATTTTTGATAGTTAATGATGAAGATTTAGGAGAAAGACCCACTTTAGACCAAATAGTAGATGTCGGGATTGACCCTTTGAGTTTTAGATATATTGTGTTGTGCTCACATTATAGATCCCAAATAAGACTAACTATGAATGCTCTAAAAAATGCTAATTTTTCACTAAGAAGTTTAAAGAAAAGAATACCCAAAGAAAGTAATGGTGAGTTAAGATCTGATTTAACAAATGATTACCTAGAGAGATTCAAAAAAACAATAGAGGATGATATAAATACTCCTACTGCTTTAGTAGTAGCTTGGGATACCATAAAATCAGATAAGTTAAATGACGTTGAAAAAAGATTCTTATTGGGAAACTATGATTCCATATTTGGACTCAACCTATTAGAAGAGAGAAAAGCAAATATATCCCACCATATCCTGAGTTTGATTAAGGAAAGAGAAGCAAAAAGAGCTATGAAGCAGTGGGATGCTGCTGACAGGATTAGAAACGAGATCATAAAAGGAGGATATAACGTACAGGATACTCCAAGAGGAACAAGGGTTTTAACCTTTTAAGAAATCTATTACAAATCTAGCAAAGACTCTTTCTTTACCAGTATAGTTATGATCACCGTTACTCACTATTTTAATTTTAATATTTGATAATTCTTTTTCAAAAAAAAGCTTAATTTTATTAACTGGACTTATGGTATATTCATCTTTTGAACCTAGTATTATGAGTGCCGAAGTTTTTAAATTTTTTAGTTTTTGCCATCTTTTTATGTTTAAAATCCTATAAGGAAACTGATCCATATCACTTTTATTGTTATATAAGCTGAAATAACTTGCAGAGGTTATAGGTAAAAATTTAAGGTTATTCACAGGCATCAATTTGAAAGGGTATTTATTTTTTAAGTTCTTAGATAAAATCTGCATTTTTATATACTTTTTTTTACCAAGAAATTTCATTTGCAAACCAATATCATCACCAGGAGAAGCGAAAATAACCTTGGCAACCTCGACACCGTTTTGTAATGCATATGACACCTTATTTGCACCAGAACTATGGCCTATTAAATATATATTCCTCTTATGTTTTTCCTTCAAATAGTTGATAATCCCACTTATATCATTAAAACTATCTTCAAATATTTCATACATTGCTCCTCCATTGTGATAACCACCATTTGTATCTCTGATTATAGAGTAGATATGACTCCCTCTCGTGTTAATTGAAATTAAACCTATTTTATTTTTATTCAATTCATTTTGAAGTAGCTGCAAAAAACTATTTTTATAGAAATTACCACCCAGCCCAGGAATAAACACAGCAACATCTTTGAAATCCTTTCCAAAATAGATACCATGATGTATTAAATTGTCTGTTGAAGTATAATTTATCAAATTAAATTCCATCCTTTTTTAATTGATCTTCCTATTTAAAAGATTGTTTATTTCTTTGGGTTTTAGTTCTAGAATAGCATTATATAAAAGTTTAAACAAAATCTTTATAAATTAAACTACTATTTATAGAGATAAAGGATTAAATACGGTTAGTTAGTGATGTTAGGGTAATCATAATGGAGAAAACTTTTAGTGTCAAATTTTCAATATATATTTATCCATTATCACTAATTTGGGGCATGAGTAGTGATTAACAAAAAGGTCATATGGCTAAAGATCTACTTAATAAGAAAGATTACTTAAACTCTGTAGCAAACAATTATAATGATTATTCTAGAAAGGGATTAAAGTTTAGAGCAAAACCATTTTTGTACGCTAAACTGCCAAGTTCACCTAAGAGAATTTTAGTTGTGGGTCTTGCTCTAGGGGGTCCTGAAGAAATAGAAGCAATAAATAGATTTTTTCCTGACTACAATGTGTATGGTGTAGATATTGTAAAAAATACATTGAATCAAAACTTAAAAGCCAAGCTTTTCCATTGTGATCTTCTCGATTTACAATTTAAGAATAATTTTTTTGCTGCTGTAATGTGTTCTTCAGTTTTACATGAGGTGTACAGTTTTTCAAAAAATAATATAAATGACATAAGTATAGCAATATCTGAGATATCTAGAGTATTGGCTCCAAAAGGAATTGCGGCTATTAGGGAATATTTTGTTCAAAAAAAAGAATATGCACATTTAATATGTCTAACAAAAGATTCTAAAAATTTTGCTAAAAAGTTTATTAGGAATTTTCGTAATACATTTGATCCGAAAATTAAAAAACAATTTGAAATGAAAAATGGTATAATATACTCAAACTCGGTTTTATTAAACGAATTAATTTTACATTTTAGGATCTCAAAATTATATTTTAAATCATTTAAAGATTTTTTTAACTCGAAAGAGATTGAAGAACAATATCTCCCTTTATCAGTTCAAAATTATGCTCACCTTTTTGAGTCTAATTATCTAGAATTAATTAATATAAACCGTATTAATCTTCCTAAATATTATAACTTAATTGAAGAAAATTTTAAACTATTGGATCCTAAAAATAACCAGATTAAAAATAAGTTTGGTTTTATGGATCTAATTGTAAGGAAAAAAGAGAATCAAAATCCCTAATTCCTTAAAATTTAAACTAAACAACAAATACTTAAAGTATTTCTATTCTAATAACCAACAGAGATATGTAAGGTAAAGAAGGTTAATTTCCACCTTACAACTTACTAGATTCTAAATATTGAAAATTCTCTTAGCATTATTATAAAAGATATTGTCCTTCCCATTC
>CAZPBI010000100.1:2688-5216 GCA_964584825.1 Candidatus Woesearchaeota archaeon | reverse complement strand
GCCTAAACCTAGAAAAGATAATACTAATTACATCGGGTGAAACTAATTATATTCAAAATATTATGGGCTTCACTTTTATTTTTATTAGGGTTAACTGCCTTGAATAATTACTTTTTTCTTTTTAAAGATTTTGTAATATTTGAAGACAGGATAATCATGTTACTTAATGGAATAGCCTTGATTATAGCTGGTTTGATAATATTTATACAAAAGATTCTTTTAAGATTCCACAAGGCTTTTTAGATATTTTTTACTGGTTAGTTAAACCGATATATATACTCTAAGGCTTGAATATTTTTATGGTAAATCCATATTGGGATTATAAATGGATAAAATATTGCTTGTCTATTTTAAAAGAAATTTCTAGTAGAGAATTTAGGGATAGTATTGTAGACCCTGCTAAGGCAGATATTTTTTATAAAAATATGGAAAAATTTAGTAGAGCAATAGAAAGTGAGAATGGGATTAGGAAAGCTGAATTTTATTTAAGCAATTTTGTGGATTCAATGCAAAGTGGACAACTTGATAATGCTGCAAAAAATATAAAACTTTTTGGTAAAGTTTTGGAGAGCTTTAGTGAACAATTAGATGATATCCATAAAGGATGTAATAAATCTAAACTTTTTAGCAGCATGGCAACAAAAGCTTTAGAAATAGGTCAGACAATTGAAGGTTTATATAATCAATTAGGTAAATAAATTTTAGAATCCAGATAAGATTCTTTACTGGTTAGTTAAACCGATATATATAGTTTAATTCTTGATTATTTTTATGGTAAAATTCGATCGTGCTTGGTTTGTCACCTGGTATAATTATGCTGATGAGATAAAGGAGATGATTACTGAAAGTTGTAACAAAAAAATAGGTCCTCTTTGGAGTGAAGTACCTGCTGAACAAGTAAACTTCAATAGACAACGAGCACATAATATCGCATGGATGATGGGAAAAATTCATGAAGACCTAAAAGAATTAAACTTTGAAGAGGTTATTAAAACTTTGGTAGGGCTGGCTAAACAAAGTGAAGATTTAAGTCAATTTTGTAGTATATATGGAAAATATGAAACTCGCTTAAAGAAATATGAAGATAGGTTTAAACAACTCTCTTTAGATGCTTCAATATTACTTGAAAATTTTAAGAATATAAAAAGAATTATTAAAGATAAATAATTTTTTAAAATTCTGACAAAGATTTCTGATTTATTAAGATTTTTAAATAAATATTCAATCAGAATTAAGCAACATCCATTTCCAGACTGGAATCACTTTTATTTCCTTGTTTTTTATTTTAATATCTCTTTCTTCATCATACGTTAATATTAGGCCTTTGTTTAAATCAAATTTCTTCATAGCTTCTAATAAACCTTTTATTTCTCTCTTTTTGTTTTCATCTGTAATTTTTTCAGTTACTTGGATTAAGGAAACTATTTTACTTTTTTCTTGAATTATAAAATCACATTCATATTTTTCTTTATTATAATAAATAGTTTTATTTCTTCTTTTTAGTTCTATAAAAACTATATTTTCAAGCAGTCTCCCAAAATCATCTGAAAATCTAAACTTCAATATATTCAAAAGACCATTATCTATGCAATATATTTTTTTAATAGAACCTATCTGCTTAGTTAAAGAATATTCATATTTTAAATTCTGAAAGAATAAATAAGCTTCTTCAAAATAAGAAATATATTCTAAAACTGTATTTGCAATTATTTTAATACCTGCTGAACTTAATTTATTTGCTATTTTTGTATAAGAAATTTCTTTTGAGGCAGACTCAGACAATAGATTTAGGACTAATGTTAATTTTTTAACATCTTCTATTTTATGTCGTTCTACAATGTCTTTTAAGATTATAGATTCATAATAACTTTGTAATATCATATCTTTTTCATTAATTACCCCAATAACTATGGCTGGATATCCCCCATTTAAAATAAATGAAGAAAAATGTTTCATTATTTCTGATTTATCCTGACTATAAGAAACTGTTTTTAAATCATATTTTATTTTATTTAAAGAAAGAACTTCCTTAAAACTAAATGGAAAAATCTCTTTATTTAATACTCTACCTCTTAATTTTGTAGAAACTTCTCTACTTAATAATTTAGAACTTGAACCTGTTAATATAAGTTTTATATCTTTTCTAATATCATAAATTTTTCTTACCCAGGAGTCCCAATTTGTTACAGCCTGGATTTCATCAAAAAATAAGTATATCTTATTATTTTTAGAGATATTATATAATTCAAAAAATGTTTCTAGTAATCTTTCTAAATCATCAGAATTAGCCCCAATAAGTCTGTTGTCCTCAAAGTTTATATAAAGAATATTGTCTTTTGGTATTCCTTTGTCAATTAAATTTTTAATAAGTTGAAAACAGAAAAAAGACTTCCCAGCTCTTCTTGGTCCTGTTATTGCTGTTATGAAATCTAGATCTAAATTTATATCAATTAACCTATTAAAAAGTTGGGGTAATTTAAATTCCTTCCAAAAAGTTATTATTGTTTTATAGTCCATTTTGTATTTTA
>CAZPBI010000100.1:0-2588 GCA_964584825.1 Candidatus Woesearchaeota archaeon | reverse complement strand
TCTGACAAAGATTTCTGATCTGTCAAGTTTTTTGCTGGTTTTTGTTCTTCTATTACTTCATTTTCATCTAAAATAACTTTCCCATAAATGCCATCATAGCCAGGCTTGTATCTTACTTTTCCTTCCCTTATTTTTATTATTGCATCAGCTATCTTTTCATGAGTAATTTTTTTTAAGTCTTCAGAATTAACGTTCAATAAAACATCAAACTCATTCTTAGAGTTAGACATTATTTTCTTGTATTCAGTTGTTACGGTCTTTGTTGACAAGCCTTTTTTCATTACTATTGATATTAATTCTGACAAAGGCATCAGCTCTACTGAATAAGGTACATTTATCGGTTCCTTTCTATCTGCAAGCTCTTCTATCCTATAATCCACACCTATGGTTAATTGGCTTTTACACCTAGGGCATATTCCATTTACTTTTTTAGTTTCAGAATATGGCATAACAATACCACAAGCCCTATGACCATCAAAATGATACTTACCATAAGCTGGATTTACTTCTATAGTACCTGTTAAACCTTTACCAGTTCGGATTGCATTTAAAATTTCTTTATAGTTTATCTCCTTTAACTCTAATATTGTAGCTTCTCTTCCCAACCTATGTGGGTGATAAGAATGAGGATCAGAAAAAGAAACTAGATTATATTTGTCTAAAAAAGAAACTCTTCTATTCATATAGGGGTTACTAGATAAACCTGTTTCTATAGCATGAATATACTTTGATTTCTCTCTAAAACATTCCTCAATTGAATTAAAACCTGATTTGGAGCCAAAGATAGCCATCCAACTAGTCCATGCATGGGCAGGTATAATTTCAATATTTTCAGAAATAGACTGCATCATATCAACTAATTCTATACTAGAAAAACCAAAGATTGGTCTGCCATCATAGTCCAATCTTCCTCTTTTTAATAACTCATCCCTGACTTGGATAACAACTTCCTTATTTGGCATTAAGATTATATGGTGAATTCTTCGACCTTTTCCGTCTTGAGTATAAAATAAAGCTAGTTCAGTTTGCCATATAAAAGGAAACTTGTTTTTTGTCCAAAGAATTCCATTTTCATCCTCTGTTAATTCTTTTGTTATAAAATCAAACCATTTAGGGTGAAGACAATCTCCAGTACCTAAAACATTTAATCCTTTTAATTTAGCATTCTCTTCTAACAAAGATAAAGTTGTATTCCTGCTGCAGGCTTGAGCAAATGGCCCGTGGATGTGTAGGTCAACTATTGTTTTCATTTTAAAATATATTTTGCATAATCCGGAATATTTCCAGATTTTTTCTCCTCAACACATTTTATTAAGCCCAGCTTACGAAATTTTAGGATAGTATTCCTACAACTATCTATTTGCATTCCACTCTTTTGAGAAAGGTCATAAGATGTAAAAAACCCTTTTTCTTTTTCTATTTCTCCCATAAAAGAAGTATAGATTATATTAACTCTTCTTTTAGGAAATACCAGCAACTTAGAAGATTTTATTATGTTATCTAATTTTTTTTCTTTTTTAATATGATTTAAGGTTAAAATCTGTTTTAATTTTCTCAGATTTACTTGACTATTTATTTGAAGTTTCCATGTTTGCCTGTCTTTGCCTCTTGAAGATTTGTACCTATCTCCTTTATATAAAAGTGAATCTATATCAAAATCTTGTATCAGTATTTTTTGCAGATCATTAAGCAAACATGACTTTTTATTGGATAAACAGACATTAGTAAAACTAATAAATTGGGCTTTTTGATTTACTGTACCTTCATCATCTAATAACTGAGAAATAAAAGAAATCTTTTTTATTTTATCTAAATTAAAAATAAATGGCAGTATCTTTTGATTTGTTTCCACTTTTTTTCCTTCTTTTAATCCTAATTCAATAAAAACTTTTTTACAAAATGTTGGAAACTCCAAAACAGTACACACAGAGGTTCCATTAAGATTATCCCTTGAATTAAAATCCAAATCCCCAAAAACAAATTTCATATATCTTGCAAAATTATAAGTTAATTTTTTATTTGTATTACTATAAAAAGGATTTGACCTATTTTTTGGTATCCCTCCATCACCCAATATCCCAGCTATTCCCCTAACACCATCACAAGAAGTAAAATCAAATGGAAGTTTAGGGTTTTTTATTTTATGACCATCTTTTCCCCTTATATAATCTATTTGTTTCTTAAAGTCTAAATTAAAATCAGTGCATATTTTAGATAAAACATCTAGCCTTATTAAAGATCCATCATTTAACCAATGCAGCACTATCCTTTTACTGACATTTAATTCTATAGATAGGTTATAGATCCCAAACTTCCTAATTTTATTATTAAGAATATTAAAAAATTTACTTTTTAAACTTATAAAAATCTCTTTTTGAGGCAAGTCTTCTAAATATACAACACCTGTTTCACTAGAATCCATAGTAGACCTATAAAAGATAATTTCATTTAAATATATTATTGTTATTTAGGAGTATATTCTGGAAAGTCTCCAATTAATTGTATAAATAGTTCTTAAAAAGGATTATTTATGAATCAGTAAGCAAGAAAACTCAGTCTTTTTAAATTAGTTTTGATTAAACTTTTTC
>CAZPBI010000099.1:0-5238 GCA_964584825.1 Candidatus Woesearchaeota archaeon | reverse complement strand
AACCAATATCCTTCTTCAAAAGATAAAGCGGGCCAAGCACCAACATTAATGAATTTATTTTTTATTTTCTTATTCCACACTTCATAATCTTTTCTATTATGTGAAATAACATAAATGCTACACTTAAAATCAATTAATTTTTGAAACTCTTCCCAGTTAACTTTTTCTGGAAACTCACTCCAGAAAACCACACTTTTAAACATCTAACCTACAGCTCTTCTAACTTCTTCAACATTAACTGAATTTACACCTTTGATAGCTGCTAATTCTTCTTCATTTTCATCAGCCCAGCCTTTAGCTTCATTAATAAAAAACTTGAAAACAATTGCTTTTAATCCAAAAGCTATAGGAACTTCTTCAGTTTTAGCTATTTTTCCGCCAAAAGACTCAATTTTACTAGCACAGTCCTTAGATAATTTTTTAAGATCTATCTCAGGATCTTCTGGCATAATTTTCAAGGTAATAATTACATCTGCCATCTTTAATTAGGACCGCTATAACCGCATTCACATTTATATCTTGCTGCAATAGACCTGCAATGAGTACATCTAATAATATCTTGAGAATTACAATTTGGACATTTAAATGAGACACTTCCAATTAAATTAGAAAGCTTAGTTTTACAGGAATTACAGTATTTTTCTCTATGATCCATAGCCAAAAGAGACCTATAAATATTTATAAAGCTTCTGCTTAAGGCTCTTAAACCATAAAGAGCGAGTAGTATAGCTTGGACAGTACGTGGCTCTGCGGTTATTTAGTAGAAAGGCCACAACCGGGGTTCAAATCCCCGCTCGCTCATTTTTATAAAACTAGATAATTTATTAATCAAAACTTATAATTACCTATTACAGAAGTCCTAGTCCCCCTTTCCAAAAAATTAGGATATGAAGTTATACTATCATCATAAACGGTATTTATAACACCTAACTGCAGAAATTTACCATCGGAAGCATTATTTGCCAATGCTAATTGTAGACCGTTTACCTCGTGCTTACACTCAGTCAGATTCATTGCTGATATCTCTAGTCCATTAATTCTTGAATTTTGATCATAGTTCATAGGAGCAACTTGTATGCCATACATTT
The DNA here is from genome assembly GCA_964584825.1 of Candidatus Woesearchaeota archaeon. Lineage (GTDB taxonomy): Archaea > Nanobdellota > Nanobdellia > SCGC-AAA011-G17 > JACPIM01 > CAYIBE01. The sequence continues at coordinate 4,150 of CAZPBI010000099.1, read as the reverse complement.
CACTATTGGTGTCTGCACCAAAGACACTTAAACTTAGACCATAAACACTGCCGCCATTATTGTTAATAACTCCGCCAATAGCAATACCATAAAATTCTGAGTTAGGCATGAATTCCGCATATGGAGAAATAACAATACCTAAACTCTTACCGTGTTTGTTTACATAAAATGGTTCCGCATCATCACTATTCTTTGTATAGGAGCCTATAATAGCCGCAAGTGTAGCGCCGGCTAGTAATAATCTCCTGAATTTCATCTTTAATAAAAGAACAAATAAATATAAGAATTTATCTAGAGCTAAAAATGAATGGATTTTACAAGATGAATTTCCTCAATTTTTATGATTATATTTTTCCAGCTGAACCGTTTTCAAAGTTTTTTAAAGCACCAAATAAAATTAAGGAAGAATTGAAACATTTTAAGAAATCTGAGTCTGTATTAGAGATAGGGACTGCAGAAGCATATATAATAAGGGAATTAATAAAAAAGAAGGCAGTAATGTCCGCAGTAGGTTATGATATTTCTAAAATAAGACTTAACCGAGCTCAAAAAAGGATAGATAAAAATGGTCTTAAAAATCAAATTAAGTTGATATTAGGAAATGGAACAAATTTACCTTTTGAAGATAAAACTTTTGATGTTGTCATATTGCCACAAATATTAGAACATATTTCTAATAAAAAAGATATTATTAAATTATTAAAAGAATCTTATCGTGTATCAAAATATGGTTTATTAATTTCCCTTCCTTTAAGAGACTCAGAAAATTTTTGGATAAGATGGTCAAAATATATTGACCCAGATCACATAAAAAATTTAGTTAAGTACAAAAATGGTTGGATTTATAATGCACCAAATGTTGAAAAGCTATTTAAAGAAATTGGATTTATATTTAATCGCTCTGATAGATACAGAGAGTTCTTTTACGTATTTAAGCAGTAGGTTCAAATCCTGGCTGGGGCGTTTTTTGCAACCTCAGTATCTGCTTTAAATAAAAAACTATATTTTCTCTAGAGATAGCTTTAAATAAACCAATTTATTTATTAAATACCTAAAATAAAAGGGGGAGGAAAATGAGGAAAATATTCTTAATTGTATTATTTTTAATCTTAACTTTAAATATGGTTATGGCTGCCCAAAATGACTCTGTAGGAAAATCAAACAAAAATATAACTCGGGGAGATAATGGACCCAGGGAGATAAAAAATCAGACCAATCAAGGTATTGGCCAAGAATTAAGTCAGCTAATTAGAGAAAGAAAAGAAGAAATTAAATCTGGAGAATATAATGGTTCTCTTGGGCAGCTGCTTAAAGTTAGAGAATTGGCACATAATTTAATAGAATTAAGATCGGGTAATACTTCTGCACAAACTGATCTGAATATAACTGTTGAAATTGATTCTGAAAATAAAACAAAATTTAAAATAAAGCTGAAAAATGGCCAGGAAAGAGAAATCAAAATAATGCCAAATACAGCTTCAGAAAGAGCATTAGAAAGATTAAGGTTAAAAGTCTGTTCACCCGAAAATAATTGCACAATACAATTGAAAGAAGTTGGAAATGATAATAATCAAACTATTCAATATGAAATTCAATTAGAGAGGCATGCAAGAATCTTAGGAATTTTCCAAAAGAAAATGAAAGTGAGGGCAAATGTTGATGCAGAATCAGGATATACTAAAGTAAATAAACCCTGGTGGGCATTTATAGCAACTACCACCGAAGATTAATTTTAATTTATTTTTTTAATAAAAAACAAAAATAAGATCTATTAATTTACCAAGAGATATCCAGGATAAAATATTTGAAAATTGGATTATATAGTTAATTTCTCAAAAACCCTATCTTTATAAACTTGTGGTTAAACAAACTATTATGGGAAATTTCAGATCAAACAGTAAAAACAGATTTATCAAATCTAAAAATGGTAAGTTTCAAGGTGGTAGAAAATTCAGAGGAAAAGAAACGAATAGGTCTGAAAAGAGAACTGTAGAAATGCATGATGTTATTTGTGATAAATGCAAAAAGGAATGTCAGGTTCCATTCAAGCCATCAACAGATAAGCCAGTATATTGCAGCGATTGTTTTAGAAAAAATGATAGGCCAAGTAGTTATAATTCTAGAAATCAAGATATATCGTCAAGACCAGGAATTTCTTCGCAAGAATTTGAATTATTAAATGCAAAACTAGACAAAATTATGCAAGCTTTAGAAATCGATTCAGAAGATGAAGAAGAATAATTAATTTACTCCCATCTGTTTATCATTACTTTTTATTACACCTTCAATCTGCTCTAAACTCATGCTTTTAAGCATATCGAGATGGTCTTTGATAGCATGGTGTCATGCCTTAGCTTCAACCCTATAGTGATCTTTATCCTCAACCTTATACCCACAATTACATGTTATTGATAACATAATTTAACCCCAAAAAATTTATAGTAGATTATCCAGTATTTAATATTATCTTATAAATTATAGTAAAACTCAACAGAAACTTATAAAAAGAACAATAATCAAATTCTCTAAAGAGGTGAAAGATAAAAATTAATTAATTATGGTGCTATCACATATACTCTTTTTTGGTATTTCATGTTTTGTGCTTTTCATAAGTTCATTTTGGCTTCTTAACAGTCTTAGAACTATTGCCAAATTTTTAAAATTAAGTGAATTTATAACAGGATTTATTTTACTTGGGATAGGAACTTCACTTCCGGAGCTATTTGTAGGGATATCTTCAGCAATCAAAAAAACACCGTCTATTTCATTAGGTAATATAATAGGGGCAAATATCTTAGACTTAACTTTAGTAATAGGCATCCCAATTTTAGTTTCCCGAGGCTTGAAATCTGGCCACAAACAGATCATAAAAGATTCATATCTAATGGTCTTAATGGTTACACTCCCATTACTTCTAATGATAATAGGAAAAGAAATCTCTAGAATTGATGGGATAATTCTAATTGTTGCATTTTCACTTTACATAATTAGATTATATAAACAGCAAAAATTATTTACAAAAAAAGTAAAAAGTGTATTAAATAGAAAAGAAGTTGCTCTAAGTTTTGTAATTTTCTTTGTGAGCTTATTATTAATATTCAAAAGTGCAGATTTTGCAATACAATATGCCAAACTATTAGCAATTGATTTTTTTCTTCCTCCAATAATTATTGGAATATTCCTTTTATCATTCGGAACAACATTACCTGAATTAATTACAGGGACAAGAGCAGTTTTAAATAAAGGTAAAGATCTTGCAATTGGCAATATAATAGGGACTGTAGTGACAAATTCAACATTAATCATAGGAATTGTAGCCATTATTGCTCCAATACAAGCTAATGCATTATATTTTTATTCGGCCTCTCTTTTCATGATAGTTTTTGCATTCTTATTTGCAACCTTCCTAAGTAGTGGAAAAGAATTAGACTGGAAAGAAGGGTTGGCATTAATTCTAATGTATATTCTATTCTTATTTGTAGAATTAAACTTAGAAAATATTAATTTAGTATTACCTACTTAGCTTAATTTAGAGCTAAACTTCAATACTAGAAAATAAATAACTCCCAATACCACTGATAATTAAAGTAAAAATTCCGATAACTAAAAAATCTGTTAGTAAATTTATATGCGAAATTCCTGTAAGAGTTCCTCTTAATCCATCTACACCGTATGTAAGTGGATTAATTCTTGTTATTAATGTAAGAGTTTTTGGAAGATCATTTAATGGAAACAATGCTCCTGATAAAAAGAAAATAGGCATAATTAGAAAATTCATTATTAATGGAAATGCTTGCATATCAACCATTTTAGAAGCTATTGCTGTGCCTAATGCAGTAAATAAAAGTGCAATTAACACCATAAAAACTAATGCTAAAGGTAAAGTCAAAATATTTGTTGGTGTAAATCCAAATAATAAACTAACCAAAAAAACAATTATTCCTTGAAGCATCGCAACAGTAGCTCCACCTAAAGTTCTGCCTATCATAATTTTAACTCTTGAAGCAGGTGCAACTAAAGTTTCCTTTAGAAAGCCAAACTGCCTATCCCAAATAACTTCTATACCTGCAAACATTGCAGTAAATAAGATACTCATTGCTACAACACCAGGAGCTAGGAATTGCAAGTAATTTCCAACCCCTGCTTTCTC
>CAZPBI010000098.1:3031-5338 GCA_964584825.1 Candidatus Woesearchaeota archaeon | reverse complement strand
TAATCCTAAACTATGGGGTATCCAAACCATTTGCAATTTATCTAATTGTGGGATATACTTTCTGATAGAAGAAAAGATTGTATCATGGGCTAATAATAACATAGAATCATAATCTGATTGTCTTGTCATAAGGTGTGAAGCAACACTTAAAGATGCACTTTTCCATTGTTCTGGTCCACCCCAAATAGATTTCTGGCTACTCCCATCAGAAAAAGTAGGAATGTCTACTAATCTTCCATTATTAGACATACAAGTTATCTCTGTAGTTTCCCTAATTTTTTTATTGTAGTCCACTGAATTTCTATCTAAAAATGGCGCTAAGCAGATAAACTCAATATCTCTGCCACTAAGCATAGAGGATCTTTCTTTAATTTGATTAAATCCCTCAATAAAAGCATTTACAACTACTCCCACCCCTGTAACCAAAGATACTAACCCATCATGTGCCGCAACAAAAATTCCAGTTTTCATTTCACAACTACTCCATTATAAACTATCTTATGATTTTGTTCAATCCTATTAGAGATGCTTATAGTTTGTTCAAATGTGTTAGATATAGGCTCGCCTCTTAAATTTAGAGAGGTATTCAATAAAACATATAATCCCGTTCTTTCTCCGAACCTTTTAATTAACTCGTACAAGAATGGATTAGTTTGTTTGTTAATTGTTTGAGCTCTTGCTGTTTTATTATAATGTTTACAACCTATTAAATTATTTGCCATAGAATCACTTACAAAATCATATTGGTGTAACATAAAAGGTGATTTTTCTGGCCCTATAAAATAATCACTAACTTTTTCTTCAATTACTACTGGAGCCAATGGTCTGTAAGGTTCTCTTTTTTTAATTCTTTGACTTAATATATCTCTTACTTTATTGCTATCTGGTCTTGAGATAAATGATCTGTTACCTAAAGTTCTTGGTCCAATTTCAGATTTTCCATTATGTACTAAAATTAATTCATTATTCATTAAACTATTTACTAACCCATCAAGATCCCTCTCTGAAAACCCAAAATTTTCTTGTCCCATACCTACATAAGGAAGGTTTAGTGTAGGTCGTCTTCCTAATACCTCCGTTATAAGATAAGCTAATGCACCTACAGATTGACCAGTATCATCACAACAAGGGGGTATAAATGTTGCTGATTGAGGAAATTGTTTCCAAATTTCTGTGTTAACTTCTAGGTTTAAGCAAGCCCCGCCCGCTAAAACCAAATTTTTTGTTAAATCTTCACCAACAATAGTTCTTAGATCACTTATCCTCTTCTCCACAAATAATTCTTGAAGAGAGGCTGCGAAATTACATGAATCTACGTTTTGAGCAGAAGCACTTCCTTTAAGTCCTGGAAAAGATCTACTAAGAAGCTTATCTCCTGTTTCATAATTTGTGGTGCATAACTTATAAAGCAATTCTTCTAAATTTGATAAATACTCGCTTGTAGGATTACCATAAGCAGCTAAAGCCATTAATTTTCCTTCACACATTGGAGAGTTATAAAGATAAGTTGAACATAGATCGTATGGTTTGGCTGTTATAAAACTTCTTACATCCACTTCTTCTTTAGCTATATTATTTTCTTCTCCTTTGTAAATAGCTACTCTTTCTCCGCAATCACCCCCACCATCACATGTTATAATTTTTGCTCTTTGAAACGGAGAAAATAGAAATGAAGCTGCGTGACTTAAATGATGATTTACAATAAGTGATCTTCTTCTACCTCCCAAGAAGTTTATATCTTTCCAAAAGGGAGGATTAGGTTTTTTGTCTTCAGTAGGTAACCAAGGATTCTCCAAAGTGGCTAAAGCCCAATAAGATATATCATCTAGATCTTTCCCGATTTCATTCAAACCTATCATGATTGATGTTTCCATTTCATCAGTAGAACATCTCATTTTTGTCTTCCTGAATATTCTTTCAGCCTCTAGTACAAGAGTTATATTGCTACCCTCTGCAAATGAGACTGAAGAGTCATGATAATTAAATGCTATTCCACAAAATATATTTCCCTTTACCATAAAATATTGTTATTATATAGTGGTATATAAAAGTTGTGAATAGTAATAAAAACTTTAATTAATATGCAAAATGCTTTTATTTATGTGCAGAATTTAGTTTATGTACAAAACCCATATAAAATAGTTTATTAATTCATCTTTCTTTAATGAGTTTGATTCCGTAATGTAAGTAACAAGATTTACTCAGTTCTTTTACATATCTTTTTCTCACCATTTCGTTTTCCTCAATTCTACATTCCCCATTCTGGAGTTTTCCAATCCTCTCCCCAATCCCAGTTTATGTAACAAA
>CAZPBI010000098.1:0-3021 GCA_964584825.1 Candidatus Woesearchaeota archaeon | reverse complement strand
ACAAACTGCCTTTGTAACAGGATGTTTGTGTAACCATTCAAAAAATGGTTCAAACCACTCTTTCCAACTTTTTTCGCCATTTAGTACACCGACCTTAGCTGCACTAGATTCTCCTATCATCAACGGTTTGTTGTGTCTATCCGATTCTTTTGCAAAAGCCTCAGTGACAGCATCTTGATTGTCTTTAAAATGTTTAACTCCAAATAAGTCATTTCCGAACCAATCAACATATTCATCTCCAGGATAATATTTCATAATCCTTTCTATTGATTCAGATTCAGAGTCAAATCCTGTACATGCACACCACACAAATGCCACATTATCACAATTTTCTTTTCTGAATAAATCAACAATATGCTTCCATGCCCCAATAAATTCTTTAGAATGATAATTATTGGTAGGATTATTAAATTCATAACCTATTCTTAAAAAAACGGGTTTCTTTAAATTTTTTAATATATTGATAAGGAACAAAATTTCTTTATCAAGATGCCCAATGGTTATCTCTACGCATTGTTGTCCTTTTTCTTTTACTTTTAGATTCAACCCTATTTGGGGAATTAAACCTGAATTAACTGAATTCAATTCATTTAGTTCATTTTCTAGCTTCTCCCTTACCTCGTTAATTCTAACATAAGTCATATAGATTAGCGGTTTATATTTCCCCACTGTGTCCCAATATTTTTTAAATTGCTCTTGACTCTGCCCAGCACCGTGAATAATTTTTCCATCTTCAGGCTCAAATTTTTGAATAAGTAATTCTTTCTTCATTTTTAATCATCTCTCCTTAATTTTCAGACACTCTTTCTCTATATTAAACTCTATTAATCTGAAGAGCATCTAAATAGACAATCGCTATTATTCTTTTAACTCTATTTTCTTATATTTTTTGAATCCCTTTTTATTCTTATCAATATAGATAGTTATAAATCTAATTTTAAAACTCATAGAAATATCAAATTCTTTTATAATATCATATGTTCTATCAAATTCATTTTTTGGTACTGAACAAATTGTAGTATGAAATATATATTTATCAAGATCTATTGGTGTGCCTGTTTTAATGATATTATTCCTTAATTTAGGAGTTATATTTTCAATCTGACTTATTAACCAGTTATCATAATCATTATTCTTTAACTGGATAAGATCCTTAATCAATAACTTTTGTAATTTTATCAGATTTTTATTATTTGAGATTTTATAAACTAAAATATAATTAGATGAAAGAACATTATTCTTCTTGAATATATGAATTCCCTCAATCTTTATATTAAATTTCTTGAATCTTTTAACTATATCAAAAGTTATTTTTTCAACTTCTTTATAATTGGAAAAACTATTAATAAAAAGAGTTATATGTGGATCACTCTTACTGAACGGATCAGAATATAATTTTGTATTGACTAATTTTCTTATCTTATTGATATTATTAGTGATTCTTTTATTTGGCTCTATCCCAACTAGTAACATAAATCTCATAGATTAATACACCCCAAATCTCTTTAGATCATCAACTAACTTATTATAATTAACATATTTTATGCCCATAAAACCAATACTGCAAGCATTTTTTATATTGCCTTCATTATTATCAATAAATATTATTTCCTCTGGTTTAAGTTTAGTTTCTTTCAATATAGTTGAATACACTTTCTTATCCGGTTTTCTAATTCCCATTTCGAAAGATAGAAAAGATTTGTCAAAATTAGAAAAAACCCCTCTTTTTGTATTAACTTCTTTATGAATGGAACTTGTATTTGATAAGGCCAATATCTTGAAATTTTTTCTCAGTTTTTTTATTAAATTTAGAATTTCTTTATGAATGGGGGAATGTTTTTCATAAGCATTCTTATAATCTTTCATAACATCTTCAACTATTTTATTAGAATTTGAGTCTTTTAATAATAGTTCAAAGAAATCTTTTATAGAAACCTTGCCAGTTAAAACTTTATTATCATATATTTCTTTTAATTTTCCTTTCAATAATATAGATAATCCTGTCTCTTTTATCATTTGCTTATCAATTTTAATCCAATCGGGATGAAATACTGTATCCCCTAGATCAAATAATATTGCTTTTATCATCCTAAAATCAATAAATTATTTAAGTTTTAAAGCTTTTTAATTAAAATGAAAGAAAGAGATAAGCTGCCTTTCAGAATGAATTGTGAAGGGTATTTCTTTGATAAATCTAAGAATGTACTAGCAAAGGAGATAAATGGTGTTTTAATTTTTCCTGGTGGTGGGGTTGATAATAATGAACATATAGAAAAAGCCATTATCAGAGAAACATTCGAAGAAACAGGGGCAATTATAAAAAATCTGAGAAAGGTAGGGGAATTAAAATTTATTTGGGATAAAAATTGGGCTAAAACGGAGAAACAAAAAAGAAGATATCAAAAATATAAAGGAGAAGATATGCATTTTTTTGTTGGAGAGGTTATAAAATTTGAAAATTTAGATTCAGCAAAAAAAGGAGAAGATTTCTGGCATGGTGAAAAACTTATTCCAATATAATCAGTCCTTTATATTTATTTTTTCTGAAGAACTCAAATTGCTCAGGCATGAAATTTGGATGTACTTTAACTAAAGCAACCTTCTCCTCCATCTTATCAAATAATTTAACAAGACCTTTATTCTTTTCATACTTATAGAAGAATTCCATAGATTTTGTTTTATGATTAATTCTTGCTATTATACCAGAATTAACTGGCTTGAATGCATCTCTTCTAGATGTATGCAATTTTCTTGTTTTGCAAGCAGGAAGTATAACACAATTATCATCATTAATGGATTCATGCATACAAATTGCTACTCCTGTAAAATCACTTTTTGTAATAAACTCAGCAGCGCATATCAAATTAATAGCAGCATCAGAGCTTGGTCTGTCTGAACTTCTTTGTGCTCCAACTAGAATAACCGGAACAGGAAGATTCTCAAGCATAAAAGATAATGCTGCAGCAGTATAATGCATTGTATCTGTTCCATGTCCGATAATAACTCCCTTTACACCTTTCT
>CAZPBI010000097.1:0-5445 GCA_964584825.1 Candidatus Woesearchaeota archaeon | reverse complement strand
AATTCATTGACATTCACATCATTACAGATAAAGAAAAATGGAGGTGTTTTTAGTTTTTCTTGTAATTTTAATGCCAGATGAAATAAATTTTGGCCCGGTTTGGTACAAACGATGATCCCAAACTTTTTAGCTACTAATGTTTTTAGAATTTTACCCTTATGTTGTTTTTCTAAGTTTTCTAATTCTTTTTCAGAAATTTTTCCAAATTTATTAGTTAATGGATTTGCAATATAGATTGGCTTCTTAAATTTATGCAGAAAAATTGGATGGAAATCTCCTGAACCTATAAACAAGAATGCTTCTACTTTATCTGCTATTTTTAATGCGTTATCTACATTACAACCTAAAATAGAACCACCATAAACAAATCTTAGATCTTTAATTTTCCTAACTTCGCCTTCAAATTGTACTGTAGTAATCAAACCTATCTTATCTTCTTTTATTTTTATTTTTTTTAAAATAGTCTTAAGATTACATTTAATATGTGCTTCTATATAAAGTCTTTTCATAAATAGTTATTTTTTAAAATAGTTTTTATAAATGTATTCTTTGAGCCCAATTTTATTTTTATATTACTTATCCAAATAGATGGTATGGTAAAGGAGATAATATATGAGTATGGCAGGGCATTTGGAGAATTTAGTTTATTAACAGATTATAGTGATAGGGAATGCACTATCCCCAATATTAATTTAGAAACTAAACTAGCACATAATCTTATTTTAAAAATCCCTTTAATAAGTGCAGCTATGACTTCTGTTACTGGTTATGAAATGGCATTGGCTTTAGGTAAAGAAGGTGGATTAGGTGTATTGCCAGCCAGCTTACCAATAGAAGAACAGGCTAATATTGTTAGGAGAATTAAAAATTATGAAATGAGTTTTGTAGAAGAACCGTTAATAGCAAAAGACAATTATACTATAGAAGAAGTTTTAAAGTTGGTAGAAAACCACGGACACGCAAAAATACCTATAGTAGATAGGAATAATATATTCAAAGGTATTTTTTTACATTCAGAATATTGGAAAATGGATGTTAATAGGCAGGAAAATGTATGTAAAGTAATGGTTCCATTTAATAAAAATGGAGAGATTCCATATACCAACATTCCAGAAATAAGTGTAGATGATGTTAAGGATTTTTTAAGAACTAACAATCAAAATTATCTTGTAGTGTTAGATGATCAAAATAGACTTGTTAAATTGGCCTTTAAGAAAGATGTAGAAAAAATAAAATTAGGTGCAGCAATTTCAACTCATCTAGGATGGCAAGAAAGGGTACATGCAAATTTAGAGGCAGGTGTAGACTTAGTAGTTATTGATTCTTCTGATGGCTATAGTGAATTTACTAGGGATGTTATTGTTGGATATAAAAATATGAAAATAGATATTCCCATTTGTGCAGGTAATGTTATAACTTATGAAGGAGCAAGGTTTTTGATGGAAACTGGGGCGGATATTGTGAAAGTCGGTATGTCTTCTGGTTCTATATGCACTACGCAAAGGGAGAAGGCAGTTGGTAGAGGGCCTGTTGCAGCACTTGTGGATTGTGATAAAGCTAGATATGAGTTTTTTAAATTTAGTGGGAAGTATGTTCCATTAATTATAGATGGAGGTATTAGTGGAGCAGCGGATATAATACTTGCATTAACTATGGCTGATGCTGTTATGATGGGTAATTGGTTTAATAGGTTTTTGGAGGCTGCTGGAGAAAAATTGGATAAATATGGTAAACCGACTAGGAATGAGAGTGAAATAGTCTATGTGGGAACATGGGGAGAGGCTTCTAATAGGGCTAGAAATTTAGATAGGTATGGGCATAGTAGTATGAAAACTTTTTTTGAAGAAGGGATAGAGGGGTATGTTGAATATGAAGGCAGATTAAAACCAGTTTTAAAAGGTGTGTTGGTAAGGATAAAGGGTGGAATTGCTAATACTGGTGCTAAAGACTTAAGACAATTTAGAGCTAAGGCCAGAATAGAACTAAATTCACCATTTACGACTATGGTAGTAAGTAATATACATGATGTAAAAACAAGATTAGGTGATAAAGATTAAATTATTGAATAATATAAAAACTTTAAGTATTATATGTAATCAGTATGGTGATACTGGTAAAGGTAAATTTTCTGATTACTTTTCTTCATGGGCACATGTTATCGCAAGAGGTACTGGTGGGGATAATGCAGGTCATACTGTTGTTGTAGATGGTAAACAGAAGATATTTCATTTGCTGCCTGCTGGTATAACTTATGATGGTGATGGCAAAGTAAATATATTAGGTAATGGGATGGTTATTAATTTGGAAGTTTTATGTCAAGAGTTGGATGAATTAGAAAAAGATGGTTTTACTTATAATAATTTAATGATAAGTAAAGATGCGCATGTAGTTATGCCGTATCATATTGGAAGTGATTTTAGAGATGTTTCACAGAAAGAAGGGGGTATAGGTACAACTGGGAGGGGTATAGGTCCTTGTTATACTGATAAGATTGCAAGAAGAGGGGTAAGAATTTTTGATTTGTTGAACAAGGATACATTAGTTAAGAAAATTAAAGAAGCATCTGAATTCTATAGTCAACAAAGTATTAATGTTGAGGATATAGTTTATAGACTAACAAAATATACAGATAGGATAAGGCCTTTTATCAAAGATACAATTTTTGAGATGCACGAATTTATTAAACAAAATAAAAAAATATTGGTGGAAGGAGCACAAGGGTTGTTGTTAAGTATAGAGTATGGTACTTATCCTTATGTAACTTCTTCTGATTCTTCTATAAATGGTACTGCCTGTGGTGTAGGGATATCTGCAAAGAGTATAGATCTTGTTTTGGGTATTATTAAATTTCCTTATATGAGCAGGGTAGGTGCAGGCTTATTTCCTACTGAATTAGGTGGAGGTTTATCTGAAGATTATTGCGCTAATCAAAAGCATACTAAAGAATATGAATTAAGTAAATACGGGATTCCCTATAAGGAAGAAGGAGAAAAACTTATTTATGATCATAAAGATTCTAGAATTTTTGGATTAATAGGGTCTATAGAACCATTTTCTAAGGGTGTAGGAATAAGATTGGCTGGTGGAGAATATGGTGCAACTACAGGAAGACCTAGAAGAATCGGGTGGACAGATGCTCTGGCTGCAAAATATGCTATAAAGATAAATAGTCCAATTAAATTAATACTTACTAAGGCCGATGTTCTTTGCGGAGCTAGGGAATTTAATGTTTGTTATTATTATGAAAAGGGTGTAAGACAAATTGTTGATTTTGATAAGGATAATTTGAGAAATATAAAGCCTATTTATAAGAGATATGATGGCTATTCTGATATTTCTGAAGAAAGAAATTATGAAAAATTGCCTTTAAGTTTAAGAAATGCTATAAATGATTTTGTGCATTTTACTGATTGTGAGGTTGTTATAGTCTCAGTGGGGCAAGAAAAAGACCAGACAATAATAGTTTAAACTTTTAATTTTTCAATTTTTGCTTTTGGCGAGATTATAGCTGAATTACCAGAACCATCTTCAATAATTATTTTTAATTTTTCATCTCCAAGCTTAACTCTTCTAATCTTTTTTAGTAAATTTTTTGCCTTGGTCTTAATTTCTGGTTCGTCTGCAGTATTTTTTTGATCTTCTATTATATCTTCAAATCTTTTTAGTAGTCCTTCAATATTAGAGACAAACCCTATTGAATTCGCACCTGGTTCCATTTTCATTTTTAATTGCGGGATGCTGACTGTGGCTGTGGACGACTTTACTATTCTAATAAACATATCTTTTTCTGATTCTGTTTCTATTATATACCTACATGGGTTTTTTTGTTCTTTAGATTCTATGTCCGACATTGTATATTTACAATCAGAACATCTCATGTAGAAAATATATAATCTGCCAAAGTATTGGACTTCTGTTAGATCTTCAGTTAATGTTAAGGTATGTTTTCCACAAACAGGACACTGCTGGTTTTCTAGTTTCTCCATTGTAATAAAAAAATAAAATTAAATTTAAAAATGTTTTGTTTAAATTTTAGTTTTTAACTTCTTCTGTTTCTGTTGTTCTATAAACATGTGCGAAGCTTGGAGTTACTACAATCCAATCTTCACCAAAACCAGCTATATCTCCTTCGATAGCATCACATGTTTTCTTTAACTTATTAACAACTCTTTTTAATTCTACAATGTCTCTATCTTTCAGAGGTTTTATGTTTATAAGAGCAATAGTGTAACCTTCTCTTAATGAATCTAAGGCTTCTTTTATATCTGCGAAATCATTTAGAACAAATGGTTTTACAACGATTTTTGATTTTTTTCCTACATCTCTTCTTGTATCTATTTCTACATAATCATCTGCGAATTCTCCAGGATATTCATCTTTTACGCCTAAAATTTTATTTTTAATCCTGGAAAATGTATCCATTTTAAAGTCCTCACACTTTTATGCTAGAGATGGATAAGCACTATATAAATATTTCTATTTACTTTCTAATGCTGAGACTACGCTCCATATTTTGGTTCTTGTATATTGAGGTATATTGGGATCAGTATCTGCGTCTCCTAATTCTTCTAAAGCCTTGTCTATTTTTACTTCTGTCTCTTTATCTTCTTGTAAGGCAAATATGGCATTTTTAATATGGTTTCTAACATTTTTAGGTACTGATAAATCAGATTCTATTTGTATCAATTCTGTTATTATCGAAATTAATTTATCATCCATTTTTCATATTTTTTATCACTTCTTGTTGAATTGATTTGAGATCTTCTTTTAATTTTTTTTCCTGTTTTTCTATACTTTTAATCTTTACCTCTATTAATTCTTTTTTTGATTTTAGGTCTTTTATTAAATTTTCTTTTGTCGATTCTATCATTACAGCACCAACAATTTTATAAACATTTTTAGAATTTATTTTTAATGCTTCTAATGCAGAATCTATTTCTAAGAATTGAGATTGGGTATACTGCTTTTGTAGTAAGGTATTTTGTAAATTTTGTTCAATAGCCTGTAGCTGTTCAACTTTTTCTTTTGTTTCTTTATTCATTTTACACTGCTTTTACTTTTGAGATTACTGTTCTAGGCTTATAAATAATCTTATAACCACAGAAATGACATCTGATCTTTTTCTTAACATACTCGCTTTTTATGATTTTTTCACAATTGAAACATTTGTAAACTGTCATACTTTGTATGCTCCTCCTGTAAATTTAGAATTGCATTTTTTACATAAATAAATACCCATTGAAATTCTTTTTGCTGTTTTATTTCTGCAATATGGACAAAACTGTTTTTGTTTTTGTAGTTTTTCTACAATTGCTATTTTTTCCCTGATGGTTTTACCATATCTTGGGCCAAATCTGCCTGTTGAACCCATTTTCTTTGTCATAGATACTCTTAGATATTATAAATGATATTTGGAGTCTTTCGTTTCGTAGCTTTTAAACCTTT
>CAZPBI010000096.1:771-5448 GCA_964584825.1 Candidatus Woesearchaeota archaeon | reverse complement strand
CTTAATTTATTCAATTCGTCTTGAGGGAAATCATTATCAATCATAATAACTACTTATCTTATATGGCAAATGGGTAGAAATTATGGCTATCAAGAGGGGCATACCGATACTATCAAATCTATTGGTAGATCAACTATAAAATGGAACAAATAACAGTAAAGTTTTATTGCCTAACTTGTAAAAAAAAATTTATGATAACTATTGCAAAAGATTTAAGAAAAACTTTGAAATGTCCTAAATGTTTTAAAAAAGAAGGGGTATATGAATACTAAAATTATTTGTAATAATTGTAATGAAAAAATTAATAAAGATGATGCTTTCATAGATCCAGATAATGATAATTTATGTGAAAATTGTTATATTGAAATATGCTTTTTATGTGATAAATGTAATGTAACTGGATGGAAAGATGATAGTAGGGATTTTGCTAATAACTTATATTGTGAAAATTGTATATGGGATCTAGCTTATGAATGTGAAAATTGTGATGAATTATCTAGCAGAGATGATAGCTACTATTGCGAAGATTGCGGGAGTAATCTTTGTCCTAGTTGCTATGATGAGGATAGTTGTAGAGATGATGAGGGAGTAAGTCAAGATCAACAATTAGAGTTTCAAGAAGGTAGAAAGTCTAAACTTATAACAGTTGATAGATTTGTAGGTGCTGAACTGGAAGCTGAAAATGGAAATAGATCAGAACTAAATTTACCTTATACTTTTGGAATCAAAGATGATGGCTCACTTGATGATAGTGGAGTTGAAATAGTTACCCCACCATCTAAGGATGGAGCTTTAATAACTAATATCAAACTTGCTTGTAAACAATTAAATCAAGCTGGATTTGAAGCTACGAGTAGCTGCGGTCTACATATTCATATAGATCTAAGAGATATAAAAGATAATTTTATTAAATTATCCAGAATTTTAAGAACTTTTTATGCAATAGAAGATGTAATGTTTTCTACTCAACCAGAATCAAGATTAAATTCCAAATATTGTCAAAGAAGGCTTGCCTCTTATGCAGTTACAGGTTTCCCTAAAATACCGCAAGCAAAACAAGAACTGGTAAACACAATGGGTAGATCAGATAGGTATTATGCCCTAAATTTTAAAGCATTAAGAGATCATGGCACTATCGAATGTAGACTACATGCTGGTACATTAAATGCAGAAAAAATTATTAATTGGATCAAATTAATAAGATCTTTTTATGAGTATGCCCTAAACTCTTATAATAGCAAAAAAGTAAATGAATTATTTTTAACACCTATTTCTGAAAAGAAAATACAATCAACATGGGAATTATTAAAATTAGATCCATCACTTCAAACATATTTTAATAAACGTATTGAAAAATTTACTCTTGCTAGACTTGCTTTACAACATGACAAAGCACAACAATTATTGCAATACAGACTGAAAACCGCCAAAGAAATGTCTGATATAAATAAAATGATTAATAAAGCATATAAGATGCAAGATAAAATTAGAGAAAAAACCAAAAAACTTATTAAAGAAGTCGATATAAAATCTAATAACATGTTACAAGAAGCTAGTGCTCAACGAAGCACTATTTACAGCATAAAAAAACAACTTTTAAGAGAATTATTAGGCATACATTTTAAAGGTGATATAGATCAAATTATAAACAGTTGGAATAATGAGTCTTTAATTGATTTAAG
Organism: Candidatus Woesearchaeota archaeon; assembly: GCA_964584825.1. Lineage (GTDB taxonomy): Archaea > Nanobdellota > Nanobdellia > SCGC-AAA011-G17 > JACPIM01 > CAYIBE01. Next base: position 3,766 of record CAZPBI010000096.1, on the reverse strand, counting down.
CAATTCTTTATATACAAGCCAACCATCTAGAACAAGTGCTGCAACAACACCAACACCAGTAGCTAATACAGCTATAGAACCAATGCCATATTCTAATATCTCTAATTCAGTATTTGCTGAAATAAACTCATCACTACCAGCATTTGAAACATCAACAACCACAGCTACAGAACTACAAATACAAAGAGAATCCGCAGAAAGGAATCAATAATTATGTGTGGTCTATTCGGATATATTGGTAAACCAAATAAAAAAACATCCTCTATGCTTTATCTATTAGGTAATTTGAATGAAAATAGAGGGAAAGATAGTGCTGGACTGGTAATCTCTAATGGTAAAGAGTTTTCTTTTCATAAAAATATTGGTAAAGCAAGTGAATTTTTAAAAGATCCAACTACTATTCAACTTTTAAATAAATATAAAAAAGAACCATTCATAAATGTAATAGGACATACCAGAGCTGCAACAAGAGGCATAATCAGTAAAGAAAATGCACATCCTTTTAGGATCGGTAGATTTATTCTTGCTCATAATGGAGTAATTTATAACTTTGATGAACTACAAACAAAATGTAAAACTGAATACCAGGTAGATAGTCAAATTATTGGTTATTTGTTAAATATTTTTGAACCTGTAGAAGTATTTGAAAAACAAATAGCTGGATGGTTTACTGTACCTTTTTTTGAACTAGAAAAACAATATGAACTCAATATAATGAAACACAATGCTCCCCTATCTCTAGCAATTTTACCAGATGGAAGCGGTATGTATTATTCTTCTTTAAAATCAGACTTAAAACAAGCATTAAAAACAGTAGGTACCAGAACAGGAATAGGAGAAACTAATGGAACTAAATTATATAAATTCAAATGGGAAAATGGAAAACTTCTAAGAAGTAAATTTAAAATCTATAATAATCTTGAATATTATAAAGGCTATGAATGTCTAGAAACCAGAGAAAGTTATAGTTGCAGTAATGGATATAAATATAGGTACAACCCCTACAAAGAAGTAGAAGCAAGAGTAGAAGAAAAAAAAGAACAGAAGTTGTTACCTATATGTTCAATAATTGAAAAGAAAAAACAAAAATTACAACAAGTTTATGATGTATTGCCTAATGGAAATGTAAAAAGAATTTATTGCTAATGAGAAAAATTTTAGAAGAATTATTATATTATTTTATTTATGTTATTACTTTTATGATAAATTTAATTCAAATAATCAAATTCTATCTAAAAAAGTGGTAAGGCATGGTGGAATAGGTTAGATTCTAACAGAGTTGGCTACCATTAGGGCAGGATGGTAGATTTTTTAACTGAATTTCGTAGGCTCGATTCCTACCCTTACCGTCAAATCTATGAAACTATTGATTTTAATAATGTTTTTATTATTTATAATATTTATTTTATTCCAAGATAGAAACTTAGATTGTCCTTTTAGTTGTGATTATTATTTGAACTCTAAATTTTAATAATGAACATCATCCTATCTAAAGCCTCAGAAACTATATTAAAAATTAGAGATTATTCTAATATCCCTGTGTATATTAAAAGAAAACTACCTCTAAGCTTAGGAACTATTATTAGATGGGGAAGTATCAGAGAAGCAGATTGTGTTGATGAATATAATACTGTAGAAGCTATTAAACTTGTTTCTAATAAACCACTTTGTAGAAAAGTTTTAGCAAAAGCAGGAATACCTGTACCAACCATAGGAAGTAATTTATTTCCATGTATCGGTAGAACCAAGTACCATTCAGGTGGTAAGGGATTTTGGTTTTGCCAAACTCCATATGAAGTAGAAAAAGCTAAGCTAGAAGGAGCAGTATACTTTTCTCATTTTTACCCAAAAACGAAGGAATACAGAGTGCATCTAGGTAAAAAGGAGGGAGAGTATAAAGTAATTTTATATTCTGAAAAAATAGGCAACAGATGGGGAACAGTTATCTGGAACCATGATATTTCAGGATTTACTTTTAAACATTTAGGAATAGGAGAAAGAAGAAAAGATATTATCAATCTTGCTAAAAGTGCAATTGAGGTAGTAAATCTAGATTTTGGATGTGTTGATATTTTGTCTGATCCTTTATACCCACAGTTTCCTCCTATGGTAGTTTGTGAAATAAATTCTGCACCAGCGGGTTCACCCTATATGGTTAAATGTTATGCGAGATACTTTCAAAGATTATTAGATATGATATAATACCTCACCTGCTCTAAGTGAATATGGAGTTAGAAAGTATGCAGAGTATTTTAAGTATCTTTTAGGGACTTGACAACTTCCGTTTTTGTTTGGTAATACAAAAGTTGTAACTTCAGACGGAATTACAACCAGAGCAATCTTCGCGAGGTAAGTCCCTTATCTCATGGACATGGTCTTTGCGAAGATTGTGCCGTGTTCAGTAGATAGGGGATTTTTTTGTGCTTAATTTACCTTATAAATCTAAACAACTTAATTACAATCAAATGATTTACGCATACCTAATTCTCGATCTAATATATATCGCAAAGTGGCAAAAATCAGTAGCAGATCAAGCTACTCCCGCCAAGCTGTGATAGGGAAGCAGGGAACCGCAAGGGATTAACTAGCGGTATATAAAAGTAGTGCTGAGAATCAGAGGTATTGCTTGATGCTAAGCTAAGGTAATAGCATCCTTTATGTCTAAGATAAAGATTTCGTCCCTGTTAGACGACCCTCGCTTATATGGACACTCCACAATGTGAGAAAACATATAAAGACCTAAGCAGGTGCAAGTGATCCGAGAAAAAACGGGATAAATCATTGATAGTTTGAGCTAACCACGCAGTTAGAGGGACTATCATTAATCAAAAAAAAAAAAAAAACGTGTTAAAAAGCAATTAATTTATGAATTGCGTTTAACTACATTTTTAATAATATAAATAATAGTTTTAGATCTCTACATCTTTTCTATTGTTTAGGGCAGTTAAACAATATTGAGTGCATAATACAAAACATATGCAAAAGTTAAATCAAA
>CAZPBI010000096.1:0-761 GCA_964584825.1 Candidatus Woesearchaeota archaeon | reverse complement strand
TAGGGGGGTATCGACAAATCCATAAAAGGTATTGTATGTATGTCAATAAATTCAATAATTTATGGAAATTCAAAGCAACTTTCCGATTTAACCGAAGAAATCTTCAAATTTCATAAAAATAGAATATTAAGCAGTAGCAATTGCATCAAAAGATATGCAAAGTAAAAATAAAAAAGAATATTTCTCTTTAATTAATTCTATAGGTACAATATTGGAACATGGTAGGAAACGGGCATATTATGCAATAAATCAAATTCTTGTAAGAAAAAAGTATGAACTCACTAAAACAAAAAAAAGAAACATTGATTGGGAACAAGCAGAACAGATGGCAACTTATCTTAATTTAAAAACAACATTCATTATGAAGCTTTTTAAAATTTATGGCAAAAATAAAGTTTTAAATTTAAAATCCTATTTAAAAGATTTCAATGGTAACTGTAAATTAGAACAAGCATTAGTATATAAATTAAAATCATAGTTGACATACAGCTTAGCATCTGCTATAGTATAGGTATCTAAGGTGGTGATATTTTTATAAAATCTAATAACAAAAACAAATCCAAAGAAGCACTAGCAGAACTGGAAGCAAGATTTTTAGAGTTTGAAAGATTAACTTTAAATGAAATAGTTACCCAATACCTAAAATCTTCTTCTACAATGGGATATATGCTAGGAAGAGATACTGTTAGGAATTGGTTATCTACTTTAAAAAGAAGATTTTGGACTGCTCATCATGTTTGGTTTGGAGTTTTAAATGATTT
>CAZPBI010000095.1:3775-5593 GCA_964584825.1 Candidatus Woesearchaeota archaeon | reverse complement strand
CAGAAGTTGCAGAAGTAGCTTCCATGTTTCTAGAATATCTTGCATCTAGGTACTTAAATTACTTTTATACAGATGAAGAATTAATATGGGCATTAATAGACCAATGGGAAAGTGAAATTGTATTAATTTCATGGATTGCAATAATTGATAAATTCCAATTTGAAATATATAAAATTAAAAATTTAAATAAAAACAAATTAAGAAGAACATGGTTAAATATATCAAGAGAATTTAGAAGCGGTGAAATTTATTGGAATGATGATAGGGAATTAGAACAAATAAAGTATGTAATACAACTTAATCAGTATACAGATCGATTGTATTACATAGAATATGCAATTTCATTAATTGCTGCTGTAAAATTAATAAAAATATTTGAAAAAAACAAAAAAGAAGCTTTATCTAGATATAACAAAGGGTTATCTATGGGTAATACGGTTTCTACAAAAAAAGTTTACAAAAAAGGTTTCAAATTACCATTAAAATTTGGAGAAAAGCAAGTAAAAGAAACATTAGACTTCTTTAATAAAAGTTTAGAAAGAGTATATGAAAAATTAAATTCTTCTAGCAAATAATAAAAATCCAGTATGTAAAATCCCAGTATTTTTAGGTCTTACTTTAATATCATCAACAATCCATTCTCTTTCTATAGTTTCAATAACCCTTTCAACATAAAATCCTTTCAATTCTTTAAATAGGATATTCATCTGATTAATATTAGTCAAGTAACATACTAAAAAGCCACCGCACTTTAAACTTTTTCTCGCATTCTTTACAGCTTTCCATGGTTCTAATAAATCTAACGTAATTAAATCTAGATTTTTCTCATCAATATCTTCATAAATATCTTTATTCTTCAATTTAACTCTAACATTCAAAAATTCAATATTCTTTTTAGCAAGTTCATAAAATTCTTTATTTTTCTCATAACTTACAACATTTTTACTTATCCCAGCGAAGTATGCAGCCAATACTCCGCATCCAGCACCTGCGTCTACAACTTTACTTTTTGAATTAATTCCAGTATAGCTTATTATTTCACCAATATCTTTCTTAGTTAAAATTGCAGGTCCTCTTTTTATTTTTTCTAATTTATCAACAAAACTAGCATCAAAAACAATCAATCTTTTTCCTAAATGTGTTTCTATTATTCCATTTTTAATATCTTTTTCTTTAACAACACCTTGAAAAATATGTAAATCTCCCCTTTCCCATAAATATTTATTGTCTTGCTCATCAATTATAACTTTCATTAATTAAAATTAAGAAATTAATTAAATAAAACTTTCTATTGGTAATTTCTTCCACCAGCAACTGCACCAGGTATGTCTTCCCAATCTCTAATTTTTCTAATTTTAAGATTCTTATTCCAAACAGCTTCTAACAATGAAATATCAACACCCAATTCTTTTGCTTTCCCTATCATAGCAACAATGTCTTTGGGAAAACACTTTGCACCAAAACCCCTAACACTTGTTACATCAAGATGGCTTTCACCAATTCTATGATCCGCAGCAACCATCTTTTTCACTTCCTCATATTTAATGTCTAATGCTTGACAGAGATCAAACATCTCATTTCCAAAAATTACTTTACTAGCTAAAAAGCAATTAGAGGCATATTTAACCATCTCAGCAGTTGTTAGATCAGTCATGAATAATTGGATAGTTGGAAATCTATTTTTATATATAGCAGCAACTCTCAATCTTACTCTATTGTTATCAGCACCAATAACATGCCTGTCAGAATTTACAAAATCTTCTAAATAATTTGCTTCTGTCAAAAATTCTGGATTAACAGAAAAATTAACTCCTTTAT
>CAZPBI010000095.1:0-3765 GCA_964584825.1 Candidatus Woesearchaeota archaeon | reverse complement strand
TAAAGAATAATTCCTTGTAGTACCTGGCACAACCGTGGATTTTATAGCAATAATTTTATCACTTCCTTGTAATTTCTTAGCGATATCATCTATATTTTTATTTACTATATCTAAATCTATGCCATTTCTATTTTCGTTCATAGGAGTAGGTAAACAAATAAAAAGTATATCTGAATTTTCAATTACAGACTCTAATGTCTCGTATTTTTTATATTTATCATATATATGTATCTCATGATGTCCTCTAAACCCATAATCTACTGCACAGCCAACTATCCCATATCCTATAATTCCAATTCTTTCATTCATAGCCAAGCCCTAAAAAATAGTGTTTAAAAAAGTTTATATTTCAAAAACGTTATATCATGTTTAATAGAATTTATTATTTATTCACTTTTCCTAACAAACAAAGTTGCTCCACTTAATTCCTCATTGAAATTTATTTTAGCCTGAGGAACTAGCAATCTTATTCCTTCCATATCTTTTGATCTATACTTTCCTAGCAAGCAATTTACTCGCAATACCCCAAAAAACCCAGGTCCACCGCTAGCAGGAGCCAAATGAACTCGAATTAATGCCCTGCCACCTTCAAATTCTTCAGGCAATCCCTGTAAAATTCCGCTCCCATAAGATCTGAAAGTAATTAATTCCATTGCATGCCAATCACCTGTTCCGATGATATTTCCATCTTTATCTTTATGAATAAAAGTTCCACCACCAGTAACAGTTTTAGGCTTAGTGCTTAATGTACCCTCTCCCCTAAGTTCTATAGTATCTCCATTTCTCGCCATACTAATAACTGGACCAAATTCTTCTAAAAAACCAGTACCTATCATATAATCATAATTTACATTCTCTCTTGCAATAGCAATCTGCAAAGAAATTAAAAATATCAACAAAATTATTAATTTTCTTAAGTCCATTATAACCACTAAATTACAAAACAAAAAGAAACTTATATAGGTATCTCACTACCACCAAGTATCAAATACCAAATCAAAAAATAGAAATGCGGGGAGAAGGATTTTCGTTTAAAGGTTTGCAGGTTGATAAGGCCGCAATCCTTATATTCGAACCTTCGTAGGCACTAAGCCAACAGCTTACCTAATCAAACTCTTGAGGTCGGACAATTATTAATTTCTGTCCCGTTTGACCACTCCGGCATCCCCGCGCAATAAGACTATTAGAATAAACACTTATAAACATTTTTATTTCTAATAAAAGAAACTGATATAATATAAACTCTTAGTTAAATAATAAAGATTGTAATACCAAAATCTATAATAATAAATTTAAAAAATTTTCAAAATTATGACAGATTTAGATCTCGTAAGTAAATTAAAAGAAGATAAAAAAATCTTGCTTGAATTTAGACTTAATTCTATTTCACCAGATGATGGAAAATATGGGGAAGAGATTAATCCCTTACGTGATTATTTAAGCCCAAGAGCAGAATGGTTAATGTGCGCAAATATACAAAAAATTTTATTATAATCTAGACAAGAATTTGGACAAGCTACTAAAGAGCAAGTAGAAGAAGTAAAAGAAGCACTCAATAAAATTAATCCACTTAATATCAGCCTTCTGGAAAAAGAAATTACAAAACACGATCAACTTGCGGTTATTGAAGAAATTGGGAGGAGTGTATCAAAAGAAACAAAAGCACTTCTTCACCCAGGTACAACTTCTTATGACATACTTGATACTGCCCGTTCTTATTTATTTAAAAATGCATGGAATAATATTATACGTGCAGAAATTTCTAAAGCAATATATCAATTATCTAATCTTGCCAAACGTTCATTTGGTATACTCCAAGTAGGCAGAACTCACTTACAACACACTTCTCCTGTTCCTCTTGGCACAACTTTAGCGTTATATGCGGCGAGATTAGCAGAGAGAACAGAAAAATGTGATTCTTACTTTAATAACTTAAAAGGTAAAATTAGTGGTATAGTAGGAACAGGTGCAAGTATAGATATGGTCATAGGTGAATGTAAATCTATAGAGTTTGAACTATCAGTTTTATCAAAACTTAATCTAGAGCCAGATTACACAGCAACACAAATTGTCCAAAAAGAAGCTTTAGCTGATATTGGACATGGCACTACTACTTTAATGCACGTACTTGCAGATTTTACAAATGATATAAGAATGTTATACTCATCTGAGATAAAGGAAGTAACTTCTAGAGATAATGCAGAACGTTTAGGTGGTTCTAGCGCAGATGCAACAAAAAATAACCCAATTGATTGGGAAAATATTACAGGAACTTCAGATGTTGTAGAAAGCGGCATGAGGATTTTGTATGCTATGATAAAAACAGATTTTCAACGAGATTTAAGAAGTTCTATTCAAGCAAGATACCAACCACAACAAATGATGGCAGAAACTTATTTGGCATTTAAAAGACTAAATAAAATATTACCACGATTATCAATTAATGAAGATAAAATAGCAAAAAATCTTGAATCTGCAAGAAATAAACCTGGTGATGCAATGACTGCAATATTAAGAGGAGCACAATGGGTACATCCAACATATGGTGTAGGGCATGATTTTGTAAAAGAAATGGCAAAATTATCTGATAAAAGAAATAAAAAACTTTTAGATATATCATTGGAAGATCCAGAATTTGCTAAATTATACGAAACGCTTCCACAAAATAAAAAAGAAATTTTAAATGGAAAATTAGAATATTATATCGGTTCTTCACTCAAAAAGGCACAAAAAAATATAGAGTATGCTATCAAGGTAGCGAAGAATAATTCATATTAACAATATTACCACTCTAAAATAATAAATTATAGAAGTGTTTATAAATCTATATATCTCTTTAAAAAACATGGAAACATTAATAGAATTAGAAAATGTAAAGAAACTATATCAATTAGATAGAGTGATAATACCTGCCTTAAATGGGTTATCATTCCAAATTAAAAAAAATGAATTTGTTGCAATAGTAGGTTCTTCTGGTTCTGGTAAATCTACAGCAATGAATATGATAGGTTCATTAGATATGCCAACAGACGGCAAAGTTCTATTAGGTGGAGCAGATATTTCTCATGCAGATGAATCAGAATTAGCACAATTACGAGGAAAGAAAATAGGATTTATTTTCCAATCTTTTAATTTAGTGTCTTCTCTAAATGCTTTAGAAAATGTAATGCTCCCAATGTCATTTCAAAATATTCCAAGAAGAGAAAGAAGAGAAAAGGCAATTGAATTATTAACAAAAATTGGACTTGGGAGCAGGTTATTTAATCTCCCATCACAATTAAGCGTAGGAGAGAAACAAAGAGTTGCAATTGCAAGAGCATTAATTAACGATCCAGAGATAATCTTAGCAGATGAACCAACAGGAAATCTCGATTCAAAAACTGGAAAAGAAGTAATGAAAATTTTATTAGATTTACACAAAGAAGGAAAAACAGTAGTGTTAATTACTCACGATCAAGAAATCTCAAAATTAGCCCAAAGAATAATTAAAATTAAGGATGGTAAATTAGAACATGCCGATAGATGATGCATTAGAAGGATTAAAAGTAACAGAAAAACATATAGGAGATTAATATATAAAAATGAAACTTCCAGATAGAATATTCGGAATAAGTACAAAAGAAGCATACGAGGAATACTTAGCTAAAGCTGAAAAAGAAAAGGATAAACCTCTACCAATCAAAAAATCAATAACACCAGCAAATATACAGAATCCAGAATCTTATTTAATATTAGAAGGAAGAACCCATGGATCTTACTCATACC
>CAZPBI010000094.1:0-5643 GCA_964584825.1 Candidatus Woesearchaeota archaeon | reverse complement strand
TTTCAATTGCTGTACTAATTCTATATTGCCATTTTCTTAATCTAAAAAATTTATTTCTTCCTTTTCCGCTTAATCTGAAAATATCCCCTTTCTGACCAACATCTGTTCCTAACCCTCTATCAAATTTGGTATTGTGTAAAAAAACAAACCCCTGCCCACCTACGAAATTTTCATACCCGGGCACTGTTAAATCATAAGCATAACCTGAAGTAGATCCCACTTTTTTAATGCTTTTAACTCTTAAATATAAGAAAGGAGATTGAGCTAATTTCTTTAGTTTGGTGTCACCATACTTTTCTGCGATTTTTAAAGCTAAATATCTTTCAATTCTAATAATTCTTCTATGTTTCCATTCCTTTTTATATTTTTGCGGAGCCGGAATGAAGTTTTCGATAGCTCCTTTACCTCTATTCCTCGGTGGCTTCTCATTTATTAAGCCCAATTTGAAAGCAGAATCTGGATTTTTTATATATGCCCTTTTTGAAATAGTACTACTAATAGTTTGTCCAGTTTTTTCAATAATCCTACCTTTAATAAGTGCTTCTTGATAATTTGCATGTATCCCCAATTGAGAATATAAAGCCAAAAAGCCATTTGAGAGATTTTCGCTTGCAGAATTTGTTGAAATACAAACTTCTGGTCTAAATCCCTCCTGCTCCATTATAAATTTGCTGCCGTCTCCTTGTAAATAAGCAATAATAAATTCTTTTTTCATTTCCTGGGATACAGAATAAATTACTTCTGGAACTATTTTTGTTAAAGCATTCTCTCCAGTTTTTAAAATTTCTTTAAACATAATTGATAGTAATTTGCTATTAAATTGAATTTGCATAGCAGAAGTTTCTTTTTCAAATAAGTTGTAGGTTGTTTCAAATTTAGGTTTAATTATATTAATTACCTCGTTAATATAATTAATTTCATGTGATCCAAAAGAAAATACTAAATTGTTCTTATTTACAGTACCCTCTGCAGCAAATAATCCTAGCACCCTCATTAAAGCCCTATCAATTTTTATTTTTAGAGGCAGTTCCGATTGCCCGCTATATATCCCTATTCTACAATTGCTCAAATTAAAATCATAAACATTTATTTGTCTAGAAAACTCATTTAATACCCAAAGAGGCAAAGTATTATGTCTTATCCAATTTTTTACTTTCCCTTTTAAGATATTGTTAGTCTTCGCTAATTTTTTTAATTTATCAAATAAATTATTATCTTTAAATCCTCTTAAGTATAAAAGGGGGTATTTTTTTGCCAAGATTATGAATTCATCTAGCAAATTAATTTCTTGTAAAAGCTCTGTTAAGGGAAGCTCCTTAGGTGCAACAATAAACTGTCCTTCTCTAAGTTCATCTACTTTAACTGCACTTATTTCATTATTTTTAACAGAAAAAATGCTATGATTCCCAGTTACTTTTACTTTTTTGCCACCTTCAAGAGAAATTTCATAAACTTCTTCTGCAGGATGTCTTGATACCTCACTTACTTTCCTGAAGGCAATAGTATTATTTTTATCAAAGGCAACACATTCAATATCTGTTACTGGAACATATTCAATAATATCCTCCTTCTTTATAAAAGAGTTATTTTCAGCTAAAATATTATCAATAAATTGCCCTATTTTTACAACTTTAATTTTTCCATTTTGTCTTATTATTATAAACTCAGAAGAGTCCAAGCTATAGGTCATAGGAGCACCAGTTCTTCTTCTTTTCTCACTTTGATCAGAATCAAATTCTCTCCACTCCTGCCCAAAGTCAATCAATTTTTCCTCAATAACCAAACCACAAGATCTACAAGTTACTTCACCTTTTTCCTTATTCAACATTAAATTTATGCTACCACATTCTGGACACTTTTTAATATAAGCTGGCATATTCCCCCCAAAAACCTTTAAATATCCATAAAGTTTATAAATGAATCGAAGAAGTAATATATAAATATTGCTATTAAAAAATTTTTAACTATTAAGTAATAATATTTTATTTTAGTATGCGCTCTAATTTTAACACAAGCCCATAAGGCAATTCATACTATTTAGTAAATACTAAGAGTTTACAATATCAATGTCCTATTACTTTGTTTCAATACTATTTCTTCAATAAAACAGCATTTAAACTTCCTTCCTGCCCTGGTCTAGAAGTAATCCTAGCTATACCCTTATCAGTTTTAATTAAACTCCCTTTAGTCATAATATTCCTTCTAATATAATTAGGATTGCTAGGGCTTTCAACAACAGATTCTATAGTAGCCTTAAAATATATCTTATCTTTAGGATCATAAACATTAACAACATTAGTAGTCAAAATCCTATATTTTACATGTCCCCCTCTAATCTTATCAATCTTTCTTTTAAATGCCCCTATAGTTGCCAATAGCGCCTTATTTCCTTTATTCCTTAGTTTTTTGGAGATATACTTATACCTCCCGCCAGATGGTTTTCTTTTTGATCTAAATTGTGATATTGCCACAATTTTTATCCAATAATCAAATTTTTAAATCTTCCTATTACAATATTATACAATACTTAACAATATAAAACAATAAAATACAATAAAGTTTAAAAAGTATAAAATTAACCTAATTATAAATGCCTAAGAAAGTTTCTGAATTAGAAGAGCCTAGTCTATTTCTAAGAGGGAAATTACTCAATTTTCTCAAAAAAAATTCTCATCTCGCTTACACATTAAAAGAACTTCATGATATTTATCTAAAGGAAGATTTCAAAACAGAAAAAAAATACCAATCCGATCCTAAAGTTCTCTATCACTTAGTCTACGGATATCTTAGAGAATTCAAATTGCAAAATCTAATTACCAAAAAAGGAAATTATTACTATTATAAAAAATGAATAAAAAGATTAAAAATAAAAAATTAAGAAATTATAATAGAAAAGATAATGAAATTGATTTCATTTTATTAACATTCTCGTTAATAATATTAAGTCTATTTTCACATCAATTTGAAACAATTGATAAAACTTCAATAACAGGTTCTGTTGTAGAAGATGTTTATGATTTTGTAATACCTCGGGAGCCTTCATTTAATATACCAAATATAACTAATATATCACAAGAAATTCCAATACAAGAACCAATATTCGAACTTCCAGTAATTAATGAGACTAAAAATATTACTGAACCTATACAAAACGAAACTCAATTAACTAATATAACGAATCAAACAGATGTAACATTAGCAATTGCATCACCAAACTTTGGCATACAGGCAGCCACAGAATCCAGATTCCCAAATCAAACAGGATTTCCATTAAATCAATGGTCAGGTGGGGATAATGTAACTGTATCAGATAATTTCTATGCAAGGGAAACAACAAATCTAGAATCTCTAGACACAAGCAATTATAGCCTTATCATATCAAACGGGTCTATCATAAATGGAATTTTAGTTCAAGTAGAAGGAAGAAGAGGCCCTCCAGGAAGTGCAAGATTAAATGTTTCCTTAAGTTGGAATAATGGTACAAATTTCACAACTCAAAAAACAGATACTTACGAATCAGCTACAGAACAAACTAATAACTTCGGAAATACTACAGATACTTGGGACAGAACATGGAACGCATCTGAATTTTCTAATCAAAGTTTTAGAGTCAGAATTAAAATGTCAAATACTCCAGATGATATTAGTAATTTTAATCCAGGTATAGATTTTATTCAAGTTCAAGTGAATTATTCTGTTTTACCTTATACAACATTAAACACACCAGCAAATGATTCTAACTTCCAATTAGGTATTTTTAACATAACGATAAACACAACAATTTATAACCATGATTTAACAAAATCAGAAGTAAGAATCTATACAGTTAATTCTTCTTCTACTGCTTATTTTTATGAATATTTATTAGTAAAAAATGAAAGCATAGCGAATGGAACAGAAATGACTTACAACTTAACATCTCTTCCTATAAGCCCAAATTCATCAAATCTTACAGTATTATTCCACTTTGATAACTTATCTCAATTTTCAGAAAATGGCACATTATCATTTGACTTCTCAAGAAATAACAACAATGGAACTTGGTTAAATGGATCAGTTTATAACACCACTCCAACAGGAAGTAAATTTGGTTATGGAGCACAATTTGATGGCCAAGATGATGAAATAAGAATTTCTTCAGACACTACAATTAGTTCATTTCCATTCACATTTGCAGCATGGGTAAATAAAAAAAATGATGACTCTACAGGAACGATAGTTAGTTTGGGTTCTTCCGGATCAAATGACGATCCATTATATGGAATAAGGATCAATAATTCAGGAAGAGTCCAAATATATGCTATAGATGGCGGTGCAGAACAAGCAATAGGAGATACTAACGATCATGAAGGCAATTGGACACATGTAGTAGGAGTATTTGAATCTAATACAGGAAAATCATTATACGTAGATGGAGAATTTATTGATAACATTACAACATCAGTGACATTTGACACAGCTACTAGTAGGATTAGTATCGGAACAGAAGCAGATTTATCACAAGGAGAATTCTTTAACGGAACAATAGATGAAATAGCAGTATGGAACAGATCATTAACAGCTACAGAAATTAAAGATATTTATAGGCTAAATGCAGATAAATATTTCTGGAAAGTAAATGTATCTACTGGAACACCTAGAAATGAATCAGAAACAAGAGAATTCATAGTAAGAGATACACAATTAAAAATAGCAGGTTCTCCAAGATGTCTAGAATTATTCAATGAAGCGACAAAATTAAAACAAGGATATAATTGTAATAATCCCGATTATGCAAATTGTCTAGGTTTAAATATTAATCTAAATATTACTACTGGTGCTGTATTAAATCTAAATGCAACATGTAATCTATTATTTAACACAACATCTAATGGCCATTATGCATTATTTGCACATGGTGAAGTAAACACTACAGGAGCAAATATTACTGCTGTTAATTCAACAGCTAGATTTAATTTAACTGCATTTAGAGAATTACCTTTATCTCTTGGAAGTTTTGGAAATATTTCATTTGCAAATATAATAAATAATCAAAATTTCACAGACACCAGAATAAATTTTGACAACACCAGTATCAGAAATGCAGTTATTCTCCTTAATTCATCTGATATTACAAATTATAATATGAGTGGAGGTAATTTAGAAAGAAGATTCAGATTAAATGTTACAATTTATTCTGCAGGTGTAATAGTAACAAGCGCAAATGTAACAGCAAGAAACGTATCAAATTCAACTGTATTTTCAAGATTAACCGGTTCAGATGGAGCAGTTTATTACAATTTAACACAATACACTGATTTAGGATTAGGAAAAACAATTTGGAACAATTATACAATAAATGCTTCTAAATCTGGCTACACACCAAACACGACAGGACTAAACATCACTGCAGATACAAACCTTGCGCATGGTATGGCACTAATTGATGTTATAGAAATAACATCAACAGAAACTCCGCATGATATATTTACAAGAATAGATAACAGCGAAGTTTTCAATAATCTATCTACTTCTACTAACACTTGTTGGTACTCTAGTAAGGCATCCATTAACATAACAACAGGTACTCTGCTAATTCAAAACTGCACACTAGAAATAAATAGTTCAGTCGAAGGAGGATATTATATAGAAGTCGGGGGAACC
>CAZPBI010000093.1:4651-5649 GCA_964584825.1 Candidatus Woesearchaeota archaeon | reverse complement strand
TCTTAAAACATAAATCCCAGCACCAACAGTTCCTAAAGTTAAAGCAACTAAACCAACATTTGATACTGTTGGTATTGTAATTGGTTGTATTAAACATTCAAGACTACAACCATCTCCATCTATCTGATTACCATCATCACATTCTTCTCCCATTACTGGATCTACTATGCCATCCCCGCAATAAGGTAATCTACAATTTGTTCTGCAATGATCTGGTAGTGTATCTGAATTACCAGTCCCTTTGTCGCAGTCTTCATGACCTAAGTATTGATAGCCATCTCCGCAAATATTTTTTAAGCAAAAATTAGTACAGGCATTATGATTACTTATATCTCCATCGTCACATTGTTCAAAACCTTCTTTAATTCCATTACCACAAGTATTACAAAGGGTTGTATTAAATGAGCAATCTGCATAGCAACTTAAATTGCCGTCCATAAAACCAAAATCTGCACATGTCTCGCCTCTTAAATCATTACCTTCACATTGTTCATTGTTACTAGAATCAACTATATTATCCCCACAATAATATAATCTGCAATTAGTTCTACAGGAGTTTTGTACAGTATCAGAATTGTTAGTTCCTTCATCGCATTGCTCTATACCTTTATATAAGAATCCATCTCCGCATATATTATCTAAACATTGGTTAGTACATGCATCTGTGCTTATGCGATTACCATCATCACATTCTTCTTCTAAATCAACAAAACCATCGCCACAGGAAAGCGGTGAAAGCGGTTTAAATTCAATACCTGTTGGGTTACCAATAATACCGAGACAATCTCTCTTAAATTGACCCGAGATTCCATCAAATATTTTAATTACTTGAGCTAAATTATCCGCTACAAATAGATCATTAGATAAAAAAACTACACCTTGGTATCCAGAAGTCAGATTCGGAGAAGTAACTGGGAAATGTCTGACAAATTCACCTGAACTCCTCTTGATTTCAAATATTTTATTTGTATTATCCGTTACAAAAATATTTCCATTTG
>CAZPBI010000093.1:0-4641 GCA_964584825.1 Candidatus Woesearchaeota archaeon | reverse complement strand
GGCTGAATACTGTGGTATACGTAACTCACAGCAATTAGCAAAAAATGGGCTACTTATTATTTGACCTGTATTCCCGTTATACTTGAAGATACCATTAGGATTTTCTGACAGAATATATAAATTACCATCAGAATCAAAATCAATATCATGGGGTGTTCCATCACAATTTGCAAATTCTCCTAATGATTGACCAGTCTGCCCATTGAATCTATACACTTTCTTGTCTGATGATCCAACAAAGAGATCTCCTTTATTATAACCTAAGCCATAAACAGAACCGGTTACATTATATTCTCTTGTTATATTTTTATTCCTAATATCATATTCCACTACCCTCCCCGGTTCTCCGCCATGGGCCACTATAAGATTACCATTCCATGGATTAAAAACTATGTCTTGGAAACTTGCATTTGGTTGGGTAATAAAAGTATGGATATGATTACACGTGCCATTCTCTATTTTGAATACTTCAATTGAAGATTGAGTACTTACACAAAGACTTCTGACTTCTCCATTCACCCTATCAACCGATCCCAAACTAGCACTAGTTCCCAATAATAAACTTGCTAATGTTTTTTTAATAGATTTCATTTTTTCTTAATGTGACCATTCTCTACTAACCACTTAAAAAAATCAATTGATATGATCTTATATTTATCATAATCTATTTCTTGATTCATTGCATCAGAAAATCCTTGTGTTCTTTGATAATCATAATAAAACTCTTCAAATAATTTCTCGTAATTAGTATCCATTATGACTCCCAGGTTTTTATAAGATAAGTTACATATAAAATTTGCGTATTTTTACTATTCCTTGTGTATATAATTAAGTTCTTTTGTTTTGATTTTATCCCAGTTTTCTTCTACCCATTCAATAGTTTCTTCTATTCCTTCATCTAAACTTATTTTTGGTCTCCAATTAAGTTCTTTTCTTGCTTTTGATGAATCTAGGCTATAAATTGCATCTTGACCAAAATTTTCTTCTATTAGCAAAGTTGATTCTTCAAAATCGTAATTCATTTTAAAGCATATTTTTTGTACTAGGGAATATAGTGAAATTCCTTCTTCATTAGTAGATAAATGATAAACTTCACCTACTTTATCACTTTGTATAACTTTTAAAGTGGCATCTGCAATGTCTTTTGCATGAATAAAAGATCTTATTGTTTTGCCTTTTCCATGTAATTCAATTTTTTTTCCTAATTTCAAACAAATAATTGTTCTTGGGATTATCCTATATAATTGTTGATGTTTACCAAATACATTAACAGATCTTGTTGAAACTAATGGGAAATTAAATCTTTTAAATAAGGTATTTAAAAATAGTTCACCTGCTAATTTTGATGCACCATAAGGCGTACTTGGATTAAAATTTGAGTTCTCTTTAGCATTATTTTCTGTAATTCCATATATTTCCGGAGTTGAGATATGTACATATTTTTTAAGATATTTTTTATCTTTAAGTGAATTACCAAGTTTTACGACTGACATACAATTTGTTTGAAACCATTGTTCTGGGAAATTCCAACTATTCCTTACTTCACCTTGGGCACTATAATTAACTATGACTTCTGGCTTTTCATTTTCTATTAATTCAACTATATCTTCTAAATTTTTGTTTACGTCTAACTTATAAAAATTAAAATTTTTTGGTCTTTCTTTTTTATACAAATAAGGTAAAAAAATTGGATCATATTCATCTGATCTACTTATACCTATTACTTTTGCATCTGTTTTTTCTAAGATATAATTAATAAAATGGCTACCTGTAAAAGAATTGCTACCTAGTACTAGTATTTTTTTCATAATAAGTCAAAATTTGGACTTTTAATGCTTTATAATTTTTTATTTAATGTAATATAAGATTTAAAGATTATTCTTGATGTAATTAATTATTTCTGTTGATGATAATTTTTCATCATTTGTATATTTTATGTCTCCGCCTATTGATCTTATAGCCTGTCTTTCTACTTCTATATCTAAAGAGTTATCATCTATGTAATCTGGGCCTTTAATGTAATAATGTGGTTTTATTGACTTTATTACCTCTATTGCACCTTTGTAATAACTTAAAAATACAAAATCTACAGAAGCTAATTGGCTTACAGAATAGGCTCTTAAGTTATTGCTATAAATTGGTCTACCTTTTCCTTTCCTTTGTGCATTGAATTCATCTACAGTTATTCCGACTATTAATATGTCACATAAACTTTTTGCAGAACTAAGATGCTTCATATGGCCAGGATGTATTAAATCATAACCACCAACACATAAACCAATTAATTTTCCTTGTGTTTTTAAACTAACTACTTGATCAACTAATTCTTTTTCTGTTTTTATTTTTGGTGATGAAAATTGGGAAGTGTCTTTTATTTTTATCATTTCAAATTAATTAATTTCATTTGTTTAACATTGTGATAAATTGGATTTTCTAATCCATTTTCTATTAGTCCTTTCTTGTATGCATAGTCTATGCTTATAATTGCATCTTCAATAGTATATTTTGTTTCAAAACCCAATACTTTTTTTATTTTATCCGAATTTATATGATATGATCTTATATCATCTGTTGGTTTAAGTTCAAATGTTATAGTTGGATCATTTAATGTGTTTTTTACTATTTCAGCAATTTCTTTTATAGTCTTATTTTGATAACCTACATTAAATGCCTGCTTGTTTATTTTTTCTTTTGGTGCAGTTAACATTAATTCATAAACTCTTACCATATCCTCAATGTTTAATGTTGGTCTTAATTGATCACCACCAAAGATTATAATTTTTTTATTTACTAAGGCGTTTATTGTTAAAATATTCACAGAAAGATCTAATCTTAATCTTGTAGCATAACCACAGATAGTTGCGGGTCTTATGCATACATATTCCATATCATCAATATTTGATTCTGAGAGTATTTTTTCACATTCAATTTTATATTTAGCATAATCCGTTATTGGTTCTGGTACTGTATCTTCTGTTACTTGTATATTCTTATCCTTAACACCATATTGACTTGTAGAGCTTACAAGGATGAATCTTTTAACTTTGTTGATTCTTGCTGCATCTAAAACATTAAAGAAGGCATCAAAATTTATTGATTTTGATAATTCTGGATCAAGGTCAAAACTTGGATCATTTGAGATACATGCTAAATGGATAAAAATATCTGAACCTTTAGAAGCATTAATAAGTGTTTCTCTTTTTCTTATATCTGCTTTAATTTTTCTTAATCTTGTGTGTTTTTTAAGAAAATCCCCATATATAAACAAATCATATACAGATACATTATAATCTAAATTTAATAATCTGGGTACAAGTGCGCTACCAACATAACCTCCTCCACCAGTTATAAATATGTTTTTAAATTTCATTTTTTGATTTAATTAAAAGTATATTTATAATAATTTATGAACTTAAATAGATAATAATTAATATTCTTTATTTTTTAATTCATAAAAATAAGAAGTTATTAGATGATGTAAAACTAAATGAGTATCCTCTATTCTTCCATAATGGTTACTTGGTACTATTATTGAGCAATCTGCTAGATTTTTAGCTTTACCTCCATCAAAACCTAATAAAGCAATTGATTTTGCTTTAATTTCTTTTGAATATTGTAAGACTCTAATGATATTTGTGCTATTCCCGCTACCACTTAATACAATAATTAGATCCCCTGGTTGAGCAAGATTTCTTAATTGCTGAACAAAGATATCTTCATAGGATAGATCATTAGCATATGCTGTGATAGTTGCAACATTATCTGTTAAGGAAGAGACTCTAAATCTCTTTTCATTTGGATCGTATAATCTTTTTAATGTTCCTTTTGATAAATCGCAGGCAAAATGAGACGCATTTACTGCTGATCCACCATTACCCATTATGAATACTTGTTTGTTCTGAGTAAAGGCATCTAAGATTAAATTTGCAGCTGTTTTAACTTTATCAATTGGAAGCAAATCTAAAGTTTTCTTTAATTCCTTTATATAATTTTCAGCAAATGAATTTTCCATAGCTCACGACTTTTTATTTAGCATATAAGTTATAAATTTATTTAAATCTATTGGAGATACTGGTTCTTTATTTCCCATTATCTTTACTGCAAGGGCGCCCACAGAGTTCCCTATAAATGGGATAATTTCTGGTTCTGCCCTCTTATAAGCTAATAAAGAAGTTACTGATAGTATCGCATCACCGGCACCCATGGTATCTACAACTTTTTTTGATAGCGCTGGGAATTCGTACACTTCATTTTCAAAATAAAGTATTCCTTGTTTACCTTTAGTAATACAGATTTTGTTACAGTTTATTTTTTCACTTAATTTTTTAACTAAGTCTGATAAGCTGCTTTTTGGGTCTTGTAAAGGTAATCTTAATTCTTCTTCTGTAAGTGTTACATAATCTAAATTTTTATATCTAGTAATATAATTATAACCTAAATTTCCACTGTTTGTTTGTGAATTTACAGCAAGAAATTTATTTGTAGAAGATAGATGATTTCTAATGTTTTCTGTTACCACCCCATGACCAAAATCTGCTACGATTATCATGTCTGTATTTTCGAGATTTTTTTCTATAGAGTTGATAATTTCTTTTTCTAGATTTTGATTTATTTCATAGTTATTATGACTATAGATCTCAA
>CAZPBI010000092.1:0-5655 GCA_964584825.1 Candidatus Woesearchaeota archaeon | reverse complement strand
ATTCTAGAACATCATAAGATCTTGATCTTGGAACATTTGAAATATCTGATAATTCTCCAGCTGTAGCTATACCTTTAGATAGTAAAGCTGTCCAGATTTTGACTTCATAAATATTTAAATCAAATGCTGATTTCAATTTTTTAAGGAAATTTTCTTGTACAATCATTTTTTATCACTATAGAATAGCAATAGCTACTATATAAAGCTTTCGGTTTTATCTTACTCGATAGTAGTAAAACTTATTAACATGGATTTAACGCTGATGTTTTCCAAAGACTGTCTGTTCCAAACTGCCCTTTCTCACACCATACGCTAAGCTAACGACGAATGCAAGCATAAAAGATATAGTTTTTTAAATTAACTAAGATCAAAATAATAATCTGGAAATTTAATTAATATCTAAAAATAAATTTATCAACTTCTTTTTTTGCTTTTTCTCTTTTTATTTGATGTTCTTTTAGAAATCTATTTAGTTTATCAATTAAAATCTGTTTTAATTCCGAGGATAATAATTTACCTGATTTGTAATTCTGATAAATTTTTTCTAATTTTTTGTCATCTTCTTCTAAGAATGTCAGCCATTGATACGAAATATCAATATCAGGATTCCCTCCTTTTTTTCTATGTTCCTCAATTGTATCTTTGCCACCTGAAAATGCATATTTTTTAATCTTTTTTTCAACTAATTCCGTAGAATCTTTTGTAAACACTGCTGTATATTCTTCTGATGCTGACATTTTTCCATCAATGCCCATACCACCAAGCCCTGGCATAAATCTGCAATGAATAATTGCTGGCTTATAAAACCCAAGTTTAGGAAGAACATCTCTAGCTATTAAAAAGTGAGAATCTTGATCTAAACCTAGTGGTATTAAACAAGGGATATTTTTATTAGACAATATAGATGGAAGGAATGCCGGTACTGCTTGCATTGCAGTATAAAATATCGATCCTATGTTTGTTTCATTAGTAAAACCAAACGTGGCCTTTGCAGTTGAAAATGTTATTCTTTTGGCTACTTTTGCTGCTTCCTTATACATTAGATTAGCATGCTTTGTATCTATTAAGAAATGTGTTTTTTTATGATCAAACCCCAATGCAATAACATCTAAGGCATTTTCATAAGTCCATTTTTCTGTTTCATTTAAAGTTAGATTTTCTTTAAATAAGAATTTTTCTTCATCTGGGAATTGAAACCATAAATCTACATTAAATTTGTCTTGTAGCCATTTTGTAAACATCCATGGAATTAAATGACCAACATGAACTGGGCCTGATGGAGCTCTTCCTGTATACAAAAAAAATTTGTTTCCTTTTTCATATTCCTCAAGTAACCAATTAATATCTCTATGTGAGAAAAAGATTTTTCTTCTTAAAAAATGATGTAGATCTTTAGTGTGTTTTTTTATTCTATTTAACTCTTTATCTGTTAGTTTTTGTGCGCCGAACCTTTTTATAAGTTTATCGTAGTTTATATTACCTTTAACTTCCCAAGGGGTAATTATAGGATTCATATAAATATCAATCAAGAATTTAATATATAAAGGTATTGTGTAAAATTTAGTAAATATTATAAATAAAAATATTTAGATTTATTAAGTGGTTTATACTAAAAAAAGAGGCATTATTTCGTGTATTTGGGTAATTTTGTTATTTATAATTTTAAGTTTTATTGTTCTAGCACATGGGATAGAGGATGATGAGGAATTTGAAGATGTTACAGTTGAAAATGTAGTTGTTAATCTTGAGAAATACTATTCTGATTTGTCTATTTATTTTAGTTTGATTGGTTTAGGGATAATTATTATATTAACTATTATTTCAGTTTATTATGAAACAAGAATAAAGAAATATAAAAAACATTTATTTATTTCTATGCTCATTCTGATTCTTATAGTTACTTTATTTTTAGTGGGGTCTACTATTTATGTTAATGTAATTTCTGAGACTAAAGGACCTGTACATTGGCATTCTGATTTTGAAATTTGGAATTGTGGTGAAAAAATTGATATAAAAGATCCAGAAGGATTATCAAATAGAATGGGGAGCACTACTTTTCATGAACATAATGATAATAGGATTCATGTTGAAGGTGTGGTAGTAGATTCAAGAGACGTGGATTTACATAATTTCTTTAAAGTTTTTGGCGGGGGGTTTAGCAAAAATAAGTTAGTAGTTCCTACAAATAATGGTATGGTTGAATTAAATAATGGAGATATTTGTAATGATAAGGAATCAAAATTACAGGTTTTCTTGTATAGAGTAGTACCTAATAGTGAATTGAAATTTGTCTATAGCCAAGAAAAATTAGAACATTTTGTGGATTATGTTATTAGTCCATATGCAAATGTACCTCCTGGTGATTGTTTAATTATAGAATTTGGAGAAGAAAAAGAAAAAACAGATCATATTTGTGAAACTTATAAATTAGCAATTAAAGAAGGTGAATTAATTGGCAGTTGAGGCATATTTACCAACATTGGGAGTTGTTATGCTAACTGCAGCAATTGATTCTATTAATCCATGTGCCATAGGTGTTTTAATTTTAATGTTGTCTGTTTTATTAGGATCTAGAAAATCTATTAAAAGGATGATTTTATTAGGAAGTGTTTATATATTGGCTGTTTTTGTTGTTTATCTTTTAGCTGGTTTAGGATTAATGTATTTTTTATCTACAATACCTCTTTATGTGACAGAATATTTATCTTTATTAGTTGGTATATTAATTATTGGTGCAGGGGTTATAGAATTAAAGGATTATTTTTGGTATGGTAAAGGATTTTCTTTAATGATACCAGGAGTATTTGCAAAAAAATTACATAATTTAAGCTCTAAAACCACTATTTTTAGTATTATGTTTTTAGGAGCTTTTGTTTCTGCTGTTGAACTTCCATGTACTGGTGCGCCTTATTTGGCTATTATTACTTTACTCTCGCAGTATTTTGATTTTTCAGCATTTTTATTATTAATATTTTATAATATAATTTTTGTGAGTCCTTTAATAATTATATTACTTTTAGTTGCTACAGGAAAGAAATTATATGAAATTAAAAGATGGAAACAAAATTACAGGAAATATATGAGGTTATTTACAGGATTATTACTGGTTAGCATGGGATGGCTATTAATTTTAATTGCTAATGGAACTATAAACTTTGGGTGAGAAAATGCATAAACATTTGGTTAAAAGAAAGGGGCATGTACATATTTTTGATGAGAGAAAGGTCTATGCTAGTTGTTATGCGGCATGCTTGAGTGCCCATATGAGACATGAGGAAGCTGAGAAGGTCTGTAATATAGTAACTAAGGAGATTAATAAACGGATAAAAAATAAGAAAGTAATAACATCTAATCAGATTTTTAAAGAAGTAACAAGAATATTAAATAGACATAATAAAGATGCAGCTTTCATGTATTTTACACATAGAGATATTTCATAGGTTTTATAAATAGGGAAAATTGTGATTTTATAAATGAAACATAGACTTGAAATAACAATACTTATTGTTATACTTTTTTTAATATCACAGTTTATCGGATTATATATAAATAGTTTGGCTATAGGTCAAAAAGAACTTGCCTTGGGACTAGAAAAACCAGAATTAAACGAAAACACTAGTTTTATTTATGTTTTTCTTTTAATTTTAGCTGTTACTTTCATTGCTTTGTTAATAGCAAAATTTAATGCTATTAGACTATTAAAAATTTGGTTCTTTATTTCCGTTGTCTTAGTATTAACTATTTCTTTAAGTTTTTTAATAAATCAAAAGATTGCATTTATTTTATCTTTAGTTGCCGCATATTACAAGGTAGTTAAACCTAATGTAGTGATACATAATATAAGTGAATTATTTTTATATGCGGGATTGGCTGTTTTATTTTCTGAGAATTTTAATATATTAACAGTATCTTTTTTGATAATACTTATTGCAGCTTATGATATGTATTCTGTATGGAAAAGCAAACATATGGTGAAACTAGCTAAATTTCAAAGTAAAAGCAAAGTGTTTACTGGTTTTTTAATACCTTATATGGAAAAAAGAGAACAGAGGATTGCTATGTTGGGCGGTGGGGATATTGGATTTCCATTATTATTTGCTTCTGTTGTTATGAATAAATTTGGATATGTTTCTTTAATTATTCCATTTGTTGTTTCTTTTAGTTTGTTATTGTTGTTGTATTTTGGTGAGAAAAATAAGTTTTATCCGGCAATGCCTTTTTTAGGTGCTGGTTGTTTTATTGGATATGGTTTTGTTTTATTGGTAATTTAATTTGGTACTAAAATCTTATCTTAACAGTTTTTGATGAAATGACTAATCCTATTTATACATATGTTATAACAAGCAATACGTTTGCATTTTTATTAATTGTTTTTGATCTTTTTATGAATTGTTATATTATTTTTCAATATTAAGGCAGCTATTATTATTGAAATACCTATTATAATAGAGGAGATTAAATTTTGTGAGGGCGATGTTGGAGTATATGGTATACATTTGTGGTTATAGGCACAATACTCTGTTTCTTTGCAGTCTAGATTAGTGTTACATTCTCTTGAAAGATATGAAAATGTAAGTATTATAGAGGTAATTATTATTAATGTTGTCATTGTAATCCCGAATGTTTTCCATGCATTTGTCATAATGTATACTTTAATATATAGTTTATAAATATTGCTAACAAGATACGAGGAATTTATTAATTTAAACTTAATATAAATTATTAAATGGCCATCTTTAGTAGAATATGGAATTGGTTACTTGGTAGAGATGGGGAAAAAATAGCAAATGCTCCTATTACTGAATCTCCAAAGATTAAGCTTAGTGTAAAAGAAAAAAAACCAAAATATCAAAGTATTCCTAGAACAAAGGAAGTTAAGGATTATGTAGAAAGCATAGTTAAAAAAGCACAGAGTAAAGATCCTGAACCTAAGCCTTATAAACCTAATGTTGATGAGGAAGCTGTTAAAAAATTTGTTGATAAATTGCAAGGTAGAAAGTAAGTTTATTTTGTATGAAAAAGAGAGTTTTTATTATCCATGGGTGGGGCGGTTATCCTAAAGAATGTTGGTTTCCTTGGCTTAAGAAAGAATTAGAAAAAATAGGATTTATAGTTAATGTACCTATTATGCCCTTTGCTGAAAAACCAGAGATTAAAAGTTGGGTTTCAAAACTATTATTTCTAGTTGGAAAACCAAATAAAGAAACTTATTTTGTTGGTCATAGCATTGGATGCCAGACAATTTTGAGGTATTTGGAGAAATTATCAGATACTTCAAATATAGGAGGGATTATTTTTGTGGCGGGCTGGTTTGTTTTAACTCCAGAATCTACTGAAACAGACGAAGAAAAGAAAATAGCTAATCCTTGGTTTGAAACCCCTATAAATTTTGAAAGGATTAGTAAATTAACTTCAAATATAGTTGCAATATTTTCTGATAATGACCCTTATGTTCCTTTTAGAGAAAATTCAAAAATTATGAAAAAGAAATTAAATGCTAAAATAATTTTAGAGCACAATAAAGGACATTTTAGTGGGAGTGATAAGATTACTAAATTGCCTATTGTATTAGATGAATTATCAAGGATGATAAAATGAATTTGTCAAAAGCTCGGCTTGACCACCCATCACAGATGGGTGGCATGTTCGCCTTCG
>CAZPBI010000091.1:0-5663 GCA_964584825.1 Candidatus Woesearchaeota archaeon | reverse complement strand
AGAGATCATAAAGAAGAAAAGAAAGTGAAATGTGAAAATTGTATGGAAGAAATGGAATTAAGAAAGGCTAAGTGGATTTGCATTAAATGTGGATATATTATACCTTGTTGTCAGCCTTGATAAATGATATAATATGCAAAAAGTTATTAATTAAGAGGTGGATAATTTGTGAAGAAAAAATATAATGCATTAATTTTAGGCGCTGGGGGTCGCGATAGGGTTTAAAATGGCTCCGCGGGTTCCACAATTTCCTTGTCTATTTCAAGGATAACCCAGCATTTCATGTAGTAGCATTTACTGCTGCACAGATACCTGGAATAGAAAAAAGAAAATTTCCTAAAGAATTGGCTGGAAAATGGTATAAGAAAGATATTCCAATATATCCAGAATCTAAACTTCCAGAATTAATTAAAAAATTGAAGATAGACTATGTATTTTTATGCTATTCCGATCTTTCGAATCAAGAGGTTCATGAGAAAGCATCTAAGGTTTTATCTGCCGGCGCTAATTTTGCTTTGCTTGGGACTAAAGACACTATGATTAAATCTAAAAAACCTGTGATTGCTGTAACTGCTGTAAGAACCGGATGTGGGAAATCTCAAACCGCAAGAGCTATTGCAAATTTATTAAAAAGACATAAGAAAAAAATCGTTGCTATACGGCATCCTATGCCTTACGGAAATTTGAAAAGACAAATTTGTCAACGATTTGAGAGTGAAAAAGATTTTATTAAACAACACACTACCATAGAAGAAGAGGAAGAATATCAACCATGGATAGATAATGGATTTGTTGTTTATTCTGGTTTTGATTATAAAAAAATAATAAACCAAGCAGAGAAAGAAGCTGATGTTCTCATTCTAGATGGCGGGAATAATGATACTTCCTTTATTAAACCAAATTTGTTAATTACTGTTGTTGATCCACATAGGGCAGGGCATGAAATTACATATTATCCTGGTTTTGTTAATTTTCTTATTGCAGATGTTATACTCATTAACAAAGTTGATAGTGCAAAAAGAGAGAATATCAGGATTGTACTAGATAATATTAAGAAATATAACAAGCAAGCTAAAGTAATTTTGGCTAAATCTGAACTGATTGTTGACAACCCTGGGTTAATAAAGGGTAAGAAATGCGTTGTGGTAGGCGACGGACCAACATTGTCTCATGGTGGTATGGCTTTTGGAGCTGGAACCTTGGCTGTACAAAGATATGGTGGCACAATTGTCGATCCTAGAAAGTATACATTAGGTTCTATAAGAGAAACTTTCAATAAATATAGTCACTTGCATTATGAAATTCCAGCTATGGGGTACAGTAAACATCAAATAAAAGAATTAGAAAAAACACTTCTTAGAATTCCTTGCGATGTTATAGTAGATGGAACTCCTGCTAACTTGAAAAGAATTCTTAACCTTAAGAAACCGGTAGTGAATGTGAATTATGAACTAGATAAGAAATCTGTTAAAGAACTTGAACATGTTTTGAAAAAGTTTAAGTTTATTTAATGTTTATAGCTTAACAATACTTTCTTCATTTTTCTTTTTTATTCTAATCCGTTCAGTTTTGTCTAATTTCCGAAAATCTTTAGAAAATTCTTTAGTAGGAAGAATCTTATAAGGCATTCCAATCATCAAATTCTCTATTTTTTATCTGCTCTTTTGACTTCTTATACGATTTCATAAACTCAGAATCACTCATAAGTTCAAGTGATTCTATAACACTATCAAATTCATCTTTTAATCTAACTAAATCGATTATTGCTTCTTTATTTATTTGGATTGTTTCCATGGTAGTGGTGTAGTAGTGATGATGATTTATATAGTTTGTGTCAAACTTGGCTTTGTTAAATAAAGAGCTTCTGTTAAATAAGTCTTTCTTTTGTTAATAATTAATGTGAGTTAACTTCTATTTAAAGATTGGCGACACCGATGTGGTAGATGCAATAAAACAAAGAAATATTTTTTTGCATACCCTACTGTAACCAAACATTTTTTATAACATCAATAAAAGAGGAATAATTGATGTATTTCCTTTTTCTTTAATTATCTCTCTTATTTTGTCAAGTCTTTTAATATTCAAAAAATATTTCCAGCCATGTTCTTTCTTTTTTCTTCCGCAAATCTGTTGTTTAACCAAAGCATTAAGCACAATTTCTACTTTACTCACATAGTCTTGAGGAATACCTCTCTTTAAATTGTCAAGATATAAAGAACCCTTACCAAAGCAGGTTTCATCATAAAGCTTCCTTACTAAAGTTCTGCTTAATTTTATGTATTCGCTCCTCTTTACTTTACTCATAAACAAATTTATTAACGTTTGGTTATATAAACGTTTAGTCACTTTTCTGACCTTCTAGGTACAAAAAAGAAATCTTTATATATTAGTATTCGCTATCAAATCACTATGGTATCAACATTTTTAAAATTAGAAGGGAACACAGTAAAGAATAGGATATGGAATTTTTTAATACTTCATTCTGAATTCGACTATTCAATGAAGGACATTGCTAAATTCTCTAAGGTTAGTTATACTGCGTTAAAAGAAATGTGGAAGGAATTTGTTGAAAGAAAGATAGTTACGCATACCAGAGATGTTGGAAAAGCGAGGATGTATACATTAAATAGAGATAATT
Source organism: Candidatus Woesearchaeota archaeon (assembly GCA_964584825.1). GTDB lineage: Archaea > Nanobdellota > Nanobdellia > SCGC-AAA011-G17 > JACPIM01 > CAYIBE01. The sequence goes on along the minus strand of CAZPBI010000091.1, from coordinate 3,025 downwards.
CACAAGTGGAGAAATTTATTAACTATTATTGGTCTGTTGTAGATTCTGTAAAGTTAATTAATGCTATTTTCTAAAATGACTTTAAATGCCATTTGGGCGCATTTTATGAAATCAAAGAAATAACAATTCTAATGCTTAGAATAATATATTAAATGACAAATTTAGTATTCTTATGGCATGTAAATGGTAATCAATGATTTCGAACTAATTTTTACAAATTTTCACCATTAATTAATTTAACATAGCCAGAAAAGTAATTCTATTTAAATAAGAAAAACGTATTACTTTCAAAGTGAACAAGTACAAAGTATTCAGAACTGAAAAATTCGATAAAGAAATACTTAAAAAATTCTCTAAGGAAGAACAAAAACAGATAGAAAATTTTGAGCAAAAACAATTAGTTGAAAATCCTTTTGTTGGCGACCACTTAGGCTTCGATTTCTTTCGCGAAAAAAGAGTTGGTGGTGGCAAGAGAGTTTATTTCCTCATATACGAAGATCTTAAAGCAGTTTTAATGGTAGGACAAAGTGACAAGAAAACACAACAAGAAACTATAGACGCAATAAAATCAAGATTACCTGAATATTATGATGTTGTTAAAGAAGCAATTAAGCAACACGGCGAATACGACCATGCTTAGCATCTTCAAGGCTCTCAATTAATTGACTAATTAAATCATGATCTACTTTTTCCAATTTCTTCAACTTCTTATACTCTTCTTTTGATATAGTGACTGTTTCCATCTTACTTAGTTAGACAGTTATAGAGGTTTATATAATTTGTGTTTGGAAAATCTAAAAGTCACCATAATCATGGGCATAAGTTGTGTATAAGTAATCTTGCAGGCTGTATGCTCAAGTAGATATTTAAAAGAGTTTATTTAGAAACATATCAATCAACAATCAAATTAAATAAAAAGGGCTATTTTATTTCATTTTCATTGCGTGATCTGAAATATTAAACGTATGTATTTAGCCATAAGTTTAAATATTTATACTTAAATTATATTAAATAAAAGAGGTATTATGAAACATTTAATATCATTAAAAGACTATTCTAAAAAAGAAATTTTAGATTTTATTAAATTAGCTCAGAAAATTAAAAAAATCAGCAAAATACTTGATCTCAATATAGGGTATACTACTACGAAAGAAAACTATGAAACGCTTTATTTTTGTGGTTTACGGACTTATTTAAATTTTTATAATAATTATATTTGGCATCCAAGAAAATTGGATAGAGCTACTTCCTTTCTTAAAAAAAGAGACCCTTTTGTTTTGCTCAATCATAATTTTTTTAAAACATTGACAGAAAAAAAAGTTGAATTGTCTCGACTGTTTCACACTGAATTAAGAACCATTTATAGATATTTTGATCAGGAGACGTTTATTCCTTTTAGTAAATTAGTTTCTTTTTGTAAAAATAAACAATTAAATCAAAAAAACTTAATTGACCAAATAAAAAAAGTGAGAACCTCCCGAGAAATATATAGGAGTGCTCTTGCAAAAGATATTTATAAAGATTTTTTAAAAATAAATGGACTATTTTATGAAACATCTACTTAGTATAGGTGATTTAAGTAAAAAAGAGATTATAGATCTCATCTTATTAACTAAAAAAATAAAACGTCAACCTCAAAGATATTTGAATAAATTAAAAAATAAAAATATCACTCTCTTATTTCAAAAACCTTCCACAAGAACTAGAGTATCTTTTGAAGTCGGTATTGATCTACTAGGAGGGCACCCTATTATATTGAATTGGAATGAATCACAATTGGGCCGTGGTGAGACTGTCGAGGATACAACAAGAGTTCTTGAGAGATATTGTGATATGATCATTGCTCGTGTTCATTCCCATAAGGATCTCATAAAGATGACTCGCGTTGCTAAAATACCCATTATTAATTCATTATCAAATTTGGAGCACCCCTGTCAAATAATCTCTGACTTATTTACTATTCACGAACATTTTAGTACTTTAAAAAACATTAAGATTAGTTATATTGGAGATGGGAATAATGTCTGTAATTCTCTAATATTAGGTTGTGCTAGCGTTGGTATGAATATTTCTGTTGCTACACCCAGAGGATATGAACCTGATGAAGGGATTATTAAAAAAGCTAAATCTTTCGCTCAAAGCGAAATTAATGTTGTTAATGACCCAAATATTGCAGTTAAGAATGCTAATGTACTCTATACCGATGTATGGGTTTCTATGGGGCAGGAGAAAGAGAAGAGAAAAAGATTAAAGATATTTAGATCATATCAGATAAATAAAGAATTATTAAAAAAAGCTAATAAAGATGCTATAGTAATGCACTGTCTTCCAGCTCATAGAGATTTGGAGATTACGAGTGAGGTAATGGATGGTTTGCAGAGTGTAATTTTTACACAAGCCGAGAATAGAATGTGGATCCAAATGTCCATTTTATTGCAGTTATTAGAAAGTAATTAATTTATATAGGAATAATTAAATAGGGGTAAAATTAAATAAATATGTGAAAAGGGGTATATTAAAAGTAATTTTTGTATCTTGTTTTATTTTATTATTTGCTCCTGTTGTAATTTCAGGAACAGTTACCAGAAGTTTTAATACTAGTATTGTTAATTTTGGAGAAAATGTTGCTGTTAATCTTAATGTAAATGTTGATACTGAAGGATTTTATGTTGTAGAAGAGCTCATACCAAATGGATGGGTTTTTGTAGATACTGATGGTGGAGGTGTCAATTTAGCTTCTAATCCCAGAAGAATAGTGTTTGTTGATTTTTCAAGTCCAATAGATATTATTTATACTTATGTTGTTAGATCTCCTTCTACATCTGGTTCTTATATATTTTTAGGTAATTATACTATGGGGAGCAATGTTTCATTTGATACACTAGGAGCCAATACAATACAGGTTTCTGCTATTTCCCAGTGCGGGAATGGTATTATAGAAACAGGAGAGCAATGTGATGATGGAAATGTAATAACTGAATCATGTACATACGGACAGACAAGTTGTACTGTTTGTAATAATATT
>CAZPBI010000090.1:4451-5674 GCA_964584825.1 Candidatus Woesearchaeota archaeon | reverse complement strand
CTGAATCTTTCTAAAAATTTATAATCAACCTTATCAGGAACTATTAAGCTGCCACCTAAAGAAATAACTATTATTATAATCACCTCTTGTATTATTAAAAAATAATACTATATTAATGTTTTTATCCTATATATTTAACCCCAATAATGTTTATAAAACAGATAAAAATTTTCAATAAAATGAAAAGAGGATTAATCTACATTTCAATACTATTTATATTACCTATTATTGTAAATGCAGCAGAAATCCCAAATATAAATAATTATTTAACATATTATGGTTCTAGCCAACTAAATAATATTATCCAATTTGACTTAGCATTCTTAGAATCAAATAACTATCAATCATCTGATATTCAATTTATAAAAGATTCTGGAACTTTACCAATTTGTTATGTAAGCATTGGCGAAGATGATGAATTGCATATCGGTGATGGTTCTGGTCCAGGTGGCTATGCTTCCTGGTACTTAGATGCAGATAATAATAATCAACCTGATAAAAATCTTCAATGGGGTTCTTATTATGTTAATGCTTCTGATTTAAATTGGCAAAACAGAATCTTAAATGATATAACAGAAACAATAATTAATCAAAAAGGTTGTTCTGGTTTATTTCTTGACACAATAGACACAGTTGAACTTTATCCAAGTACAGAATCAGGAATGATTTCTTTAATTCAACAACTAGATCAAAAATATTTTAATAGCTACTTAGTTGCAAATCGTGGTTTTGTTATCATGGAAGAAATTTCTCCTTACCTAGATGGAGTGATGTTTGAATCATTCTCTTCTAGATTAGTTTCTGGCAACACATATGCAGCTTGGCAAGGAGTTGATTTAGATTGGACAAGCTCTCAAGCATTAACATTATTAGAAATTAAACAATTAAATCCATTTACAATATTTGCTTTAGATTATGCGCAATCAACAGATCAAACTTTAATAGACTATGATTATAATAGAGCATTAGATTTTAATTTTATTCCTTATGTTTCAACTATTTTGCTTGATCAAATTTACTTCCACACTTATACTAGAATCCCTGGTTTAATACCAGATGGCTACACAGATAATATAGGAGATGTTTCTGCTTCTTATCTAGATATAACTTCTGTAACAGCTTCTAATGACGATATTAATTTTAACTTAGCTATTAATTTAAATGATGTTCCTAGTAATCTTGCTTATTATGATGCATTTATTGACATTAATAGGGATGATGAT
>CAZPBI010000090.1:0-4351 GCA_964584825.1 Candidatus Woesearchaeota archaeon | reverse complement strand
TCCTAGTAATCTTGCTTATTATGATGCATTTATTGACATTAATAGGGATGATGATTCAGGCTATAAAGTTAATGTTATTGGTGCAGAATATTTAATAGAAAATGGTAATCTTTACTCTTATATTGGCTCTGGTAATGATTGGTCATGGCAATTTGTTAAAACAATTCAAGAAACAAGAAATGCAAACACAATATCTTGGACTTTATTTTTATCAGATATTAATGAATTTCCTGGAAGTGATGCTAGCCTAGTTTTTTCAGCTTCAAGACTTTCAGATGAAGATGTTACTGTTAAAGCAAAATACATTTTCTCTGGAGGCATTACAACTACCACAACTACAACTACCACATCAACCATCATAACTTCCTCAACTACTACAACAACTACAATTCCAATTCAAACATTTTATTTAATACCAACCCAAGCAATTGATAATTATGGTTATGAACAAGTCTCTCCAGATTCTGGTAGCTTAGACGGCACAGTTGATTTAAATAACGATGATTCAAGATGGTTAACAAATGAAAATGATTATATTGAAATTTCTTCTTGGAATGCACAAATTCAAGATACTAGTATAATTAACGCTGCAACAGCTTATTGTGATGTTCAATTTGTAAATCCTAAACCAGGTAATATAGAATTTAGCTTTAATACAGGCTCTGGCTGGTCATCTTGGATATGCTCACAAACAGCAACTCAACAAACAACATTCTCATGCAACCTATTTAACCAAGGTGTTGACACTCCTATTGAAATAAATAATCTTGACTTAAGATGCAGATTGCATAAAACAGGTACTGGTGGAGGCTGGGGCTTTGCAGTAGATTATATTTATTTATCAACAACAATATCAGGTTCATCCACAACTACTACTTCAACAACTACCTCTACAACAACTACAACAATTCCTAGTGGTCCTGGTAAAGGCAAAGGTAAAAATAAAGATGGTACTCTTAGTTTAGCAATAAATAACCTAGAATCTTTAATCTACCATAAATAAACTATTATTCTTATTCTTAAAAGCTTTAACTCTGCAACCAGCATCTAAGAAAGCATGGCTATAATTGACTGCAGCAAATGCATTTATTAACTGATTTTTCTCCTTAAAATACAAAGCATCTTGATAATATCTTTTTGCCAAATCTAATAAATCATCTGCTATTTTCTTATTCTCTTTATTTATCTTAATAACATCCAAAGCTTTCTTTGTTAGTTTAAGATATTTTTCTAACCTTTCTTTTAGTTCTTTTTCCATAAGTTTTTAATATATTAAATGTTTAATAAGCTTTATGGAAGAAATCATAGTTAAATCAAAAAAGAAACAAGAGATTATTGACATTACATCTAAAATAGAAGAAAAAGTAAAAAATATTAAAGATGGTATTGTTACAATATTTACTCCTCATTCAACTGCCGCTATTATAATAAATGAAAACTGGGATCCTAATATTCTAATAGACACTCTAAATGCTCTAGATAAATTAATTCCAACTGGTGTTTGGCTTCATGATAAAGTTGATAATAATGGAGCTGCACATATAAAAGCAGCTATTCTAGGCCCTAGTGAAACCATAATAATAAAAAATGGCAAATTATTATTAGGAAAATGGCAAGCCATAATGTTAGCTGACTTTGATGGCCCAAAAGAAAGAAAAGTTTTTATAAGAACTAGTTAGGTTAATTATTGTTGTATTTATTGTGCTTTAAACATGTATAATTTAATACTAAGTCAAAAAATGGAATTAGAATTTTTCAAATTTATTTATCAAAGACAACTAATATGGTATAAAAGATTTGTATTAAAGATGAAGTATCCTTGGACTGATGATAGAATATTGAATAGATACAAAATAATAAATATGTATAGGGAGTTAGATAAGTGTACTATTTACTTATTAGACAAACTTAAAGAAATTAAAGACAGAAGATCAATATTGCTTAATGTTGTATTTTACAGATTTTTTAATAAATTTAATTTATATGAAGATCTAGGTATAAAACCGTTTGAAAAAGTAGATTCTGCATTAAATGGACAATTAATTGCAAGTTTTAATAAGATAATAGATAAAGGATTACCAATTTTTAATAATGCATATATTATTTCATCAGGTAAACCACACCAAAAAAAATATGTAACTATATTAAATAATCTAGAAACATTATCTATCAAAATTGATAAATTTATTCTGATTATCGATGCAAGTAAAACGCCAAAGGAATCTTTTGAGATTCTAAAAGAGATACCAATGGTAGGCTCATTTTTAGCCTGCGAATTCTGGACAGATTTATCTTATTTAAATTTTTTTAGACAAGGATGGACAGATAATGATTTTGTAAATATAGGTCCAGGTGCTAGATGGGGGTTAGAAATAATTTATAATATGAAGTTAGATAAAAATGAACAAATAAATAAACTTTATCATTTGCATAAAATACAAGAAAAGGTGTTCCCATTTATAGATAAAAAACTAGATATTGATTTACCTTGGGGTATTATTGCATATAAAAATGCTTTTTCAAATTACCCATATCTTTCTCTGACAAATATTGAAGGTGATTTGTGCGAATTTAGAAAGTATTGGAATCTAAAACAAGGTAGAGGAAAGAAAAGATATTTTAAACAGGGCAACTATTTGAACAATGTTAAATTTTAAAATGTAACAATTATATATCTTTTAATAATAACTAAATAGTATATAAATATTTAAATAAAACTAATTAATCCTTTAAAAAATGATAGAATACCTAACTCTTGTTAAAACTGTTTTAAAAGAAGGCATTTTTAAAGAGAACAGAACTGGTGTTTCAGGCATTTCATATTTTAGCTATAATTACAAAGTTGATTTATCAGAAGGATTTCCTTTATTAACCACAAAAAAATTAGATGGTAAAAAATGGAATATTTTAGTTTTAGAATTTTTATGGTATTTATCAGGTCAAGAACACATAAGAGAATTAAGAAAGCACACTAAAATATGGGATTCATGGGCAGATCAAGAAGGTAATTTACAAACATCTTATGGTAGGTTTTGGCGTCGCTTTCCAACTCCAGATAGAGGGTTTTCAGGTGAGGCTTGGGCTAATGAGGATAATAAATGGGTTAAAAAGGAGTCAGATAATACATTATCATTTGATCAAATTGCTTATGTACTCGACACTATATTAAATGACCCTAATTCTAGAAGAATGGTTGTAGATGCATGGCATCCAGCAAATGCAGCAGTTAGCCTATTGCCAAATTGTAATTATAGTTTTGGATTAACAGTTCAAGAAGATAAGTTAAATCTACAATTAGTTCAGCGTTCTGGTGATGTTGCTCTAGGCGTACCTTTTAATATTGCAGCATATTCAATTTTAGCTACAGCCCTTGCCAAACAAACTCAGATACTACCAGCCAAGAGAAAATTGCAACCAGGAGCTATTTCACATATTATTCAAGATGCTCATATCTATTGTGGTAAACAAGAAAGAGCAGAGTTTTATAAAACTATTTTACCAGAACTACAACAAAAATTAAAAAGAGTAAATAGACCAACAGAATATTTGTCGATAAAACAATGGGTTGAAATTAATGCTCCTAAAGAAGAACAACCAGGCCATGATCATGTTCCAGGTTTATTATTGCAACTTTCTAGAACACCATTTAAAAAACCAAAACTAAAAATAAAAGATAAAAAACTTGATGAACTAGTATCTGAAGATTTTGGTCTTGAAGATTATCAATCTCATCCATCAATAGATTTTAAAATAGCAGTATGACGAATTTGGAATTAACTATAATAGCCGCAGTTTCTAGAAATAATGTTATAGGTAGAAATGGCTCTGTACCTTGGAAAATTCTAGAGGACCTTAAAAGATTTAGACAGTTAACATTAAATCGTCCAATAATTTTAGGCAGAAAAACTTTTGAATCAATAGGTAAACCTTTGGACAAAAGAGTAAATTATGTTGTATCAAGACAAGAAAACTATCATAATGAAGGTATTGTAATATGCAAATCTATTGAAGAAGCAATAGCAAGAATAAGAAACAAAGACCCTTATCAAGACGGTATTAATTATGATATAGCTTTTATTATTGGTGGTCAAACAATTTATGAGCAAACTATTCACTTAGCTCATAGATTAGAGATAACAAAAGTAAATAGTGTAGTTGAAGGTGATGCTTATTTTCCAATAATCGATTATTCACAGTGGGTTAAAAATAGTGTTGTAAATCGTGGTGACTATTCTTTCATTACTTACCTAAGAAATAAGTTATCTTAAACAAATATCACAATCAGCTAGATTTACTGTTCCATATTTTTTATGCAACTCGCATAGTGACTTGTCTTTTCTATAGTCATCAC
>CAZPBI010000089.1:0-5726 GCA_964584825.1 Candidatus Woesearchaeota archaeon | reverse complement strand
ATTCTTTGTATCATGTCTAGATAAGGCAGGAAATCAAGCAAAAACAACAATACAATTTAAAGTAGAAGCAGATACAATTCCACCAATATTACTAAGTGTCTTCAAAGATACACAATTAGGAATAATAAACATAAAAACAACTGAACCCACTTCATGCCAATATTCAGATCAACCATTTGAATTTGGCACAGGAATTCCAATGACAAATGATAATTCTGTTTCACATGAAGCTTCTTTAGGAAATACAGTTTATATTATCAAATGCCAAGATGAATTTAAGAATACTGCTTCTTTTACAATATTTCCATAAATTTATATATTACAAAAGAAATGATTATTAAGGCAATTAAGTGTAGCACAAAAACAAAAATAAGCGAATTAGGAAATTCATTTGTGATAAGACTAAGTAAGAAATTAAGTGAATTCTTAAAAGCAAAGAAAGGGAAAGAAGTAACAATTAGTCCGATAGATAAAAATAAATTAATGGTCAGCATTGAGAGGAATAATCTTAATATATGAAAAAAGCCCAAATTCTTGCAGAACCATTCATAATAATCTTTGCATTAATTGTAGCAATCTTAGTTTTGGCTTTTGGTTTTAAAGCAGTCTTAGATATACAAGAAAAAGCTAAATTAGCAGAATTATTAGATGCACAAGCAGAAATTCATGAAACAGCAAGAACTATGTACACTCTAGGTGAAAATTCACAAAAAACATTAAAATTAAGAGTGCCTAAAAACATAAAGTGCCTTTGTTTTACAGATAAGGATGAAACAAATCTGCCTTTAGTAAATAATTACTGCAATGAAAATAATCCATCTAAACTACAAAATGTAATGAGCTTAAATTCAGGAAACTATCAACTATATATTACTCCTTCACATCTTTACTCCTTAAATAAATTCAAAGTTATCCCTCAATTAAAAACAAATACAAACTCATTATTATGTATACTAGTTAGAGATTCTCTATTCCAAGCAAAATTAACAAGTAAAGGGCGTTATGTTGAAGTATCTCAGTAATAATTTATTTAAACTAATCAATTCTTAATTACTCTATGAAAAAAGCTGTGTCAACGTTTCCCTTTCTAATGATTTTTGTAATTATTGCAGGCTCAATAATATTAATGTTCTTTTTTAGTTTTGGCCAAGATATCTTTTCTTCATCTGAAAAATTAAATGAATTAACCATATTAAAAAATATAGACCAGCAGTTAGCTTCATTTTCTCTACCGTCTAATGCTTTTAATCCACGAATAAATCTAGGAAGAAAATCAGAAATCCATGTTAATTGTATAAATGATCAAACCATATTGTCATTTAATAATAATCAGCTAAAAACACAAAAATTAATTGTTTCACCTGTTAAAATTAATGCAAAAACAATTCAAGCATGGACTTTATCATGGGACTATCCATTTAAAATAGACAATTTCTATTATTTACTCCCAGGAACAGGAGATAATCAAATTAACATATTTATTAAAACTCCGCAACAAGATACAAATTTAGAAAGAAAGAGATTCATTAATGATTTTAAATTTCCCAATATAATAATTAATAACCCTAATGAAATTAGTCAATTAAGTAAAAATAATCTTATTTTCTTGCTCGATAATATAGATCCAAGAACTTATTCCTCAAGAGCAACTGTTTTACAAGTAGATTTTGACAATCCTGACTATAATACAAGAAAAGTAGCAATATGCAGAAATAATTCATGTGTAAATAAGAAATATTTAGGAAATCCCATGGCTCTAGCTCTTGCATTTTCTAATTCAAATGAAAACTACGAATGCATAAAAACACAAGCACTTAATAAGCTAAAAGACATAACTTCTATATACAAAACTAAAATTGATTTACTAAAACAAGCAAGACAAGATTGTGACTATTCACTTGGCAACCAAGGAATTTCAGATTTATTATCAGATCTAGAAGAAATAACAACAAATCTTGAAAATAGTCAAAATCTTAATACGCCAAAAGACATAGAAAAAGCAAATAAAAATCTAAAATTAATAAACTGCCCAGAATTATATCTACAATGAAAAAAGCCCAAATTCAATATATGGAAACAATATTTGTTTTATTAGTCTTAATTATCATTATTTTTATAGGTATAATAGTAATTTATTCATTTTATTCTAAATCTTTAAATGAAAAAAGAGAAAGTTTTCAAGATATTGATGCAGTAACATTAACATCTTCAATAGTAAACTTGCCAGAATTTAATTGTGGTAAAACCTCTAATTGCCTAGATGTAATGAAACTCATTGCATTTAAATCCCTACAAAATAAACCATATTATAAAACTCTATTTAAAAATATGGATATAACAATTGATATAGTATATCCACAAACAAATTCTAACATAAACTGTCTGGATCCAAATGTCTATTCTCAAACAGATTTTCCTATAAATTGTGGTAAATTTGAATTATATAAATCTCAAGCGCAAGTAGCTAACAAAGAAATAATACAAACTCCTGTCCAAATTTATTTCCCTTCATTACAAAAAAAAGCACTTGCTATTTTTAATATAATAGTCTATAAAAAATGAAAAAAGCCCAAATAGAAATAATAGGATTAGCAGTTATTTTAATTATTTTAGCCATAGGCCTAATAATAGCATTAACGTTTATTTTAAAGCCTAAAACCAATATATTAGAAGATCAAAGGCAAAATATTAGGGCTACTTCATTATTAAACACATTAATAGATACAAATGTTGATTTAGTAGATAAATCTAATACAAAAACAGTAAAAGATTTAATAAAAGAATGTTATCCTAACCAAGTTACTTGTGAAAATCAATTAAAAATGCCCATATTAAATAAAATTTTTAATAATCAAGAATATATTTTTAGAATTCAACACTCTTTTGAAAATACAATTAAAATAACAAATCTAAACAGAAATGATTGTGAATCAGATAAAGTTGTAACAGATCCTGTAGTTATTATAGCATCACCAAGAATGGAAGTTAAATTAACATTATGTTCACAAAAATTTTAATAATCACTATAAGATGGTATGCTGAGAATCTATAATTTTTACTCCAAAATTGATTAAAAACTATGTTTCCTATCATTCAAATACATTTTTAGCTAATTTATACCTTACAAAGCAATAATCTTTATAAACCATAAGATAACACAATCTGCTATAAGATTTAGAAATAAATCTATCTCAAAAAGAGGAGAATAGATTTAGATAATAATTAATAAACGTAAAACAACGGAGGTGTTTATTAAATGCAAAGACTTAATCGAACAATTAAGCGCATTGCAGCAATAGGTACAGGGGTAGCAATGTTGGGTGCAACCATGACAGGTGCATTAGCACAAAACCTAAACCTTGCCAACTATCCGCAACCATTCGTTGACGCAAATGGTGTCTTTAATGAAAATACAGCAATAGTAGTTGGTGCAAATGCTGCCGCTTCAGATACATTAGGTGCAGTTGATATTGCACAACGTTTACAATTTGACGCAAAAGTTCCAGTCTCTGGTGGGGAAGGAACATTAGTAGTTTCAGGGGGAGTAACAGAAGATATTCCACTAGGCAAAGCAATAGGTAACGATACAACATTTGCTTTAGATTGGAGATTAGACGATTCAAATATAGAGTCATTTCAAGATACACAAGTTAATTTCCAAGGCAAAGATTATGATGTAAGAGACCTTCTTATTATAGTAAACAAAGATGGTGGTTCTCCATCCATAGAAACAAGCTTATCAAGTTCTGATGATGACTATGAAGATAATATATTCATGGAAGCAGAAAGAGCATCTATAAGATACTTCTATTACTTTGATGACCCCGTAAATGTTTCCAAAACAAAGTCAGGGGATACCTTTGATATTAATTTCTTAGGGAAAAAATTAGAAATTACTAAAGTTGATAAACAAGATACATTTACTGCATTTGTAGGTTCAGAATTCTTTATGGATGTTGGTGACACAGTTACTGTTGATGGTAAAAAAGTTACATTAGAAAATGTAGGTGAAGGTGGAGCTATCTTAGTAGATGTTGATGGTGTAAGAGAAACTATACCAGGTTCAGGTACAAGAACAGTTAATGGTATTGAAATTTCTAATGACGAGACATTCTTCACTAATGAAATATCAGAAAGATCAGCATCTTTAATAATTGGTGAAACAGCACAAGATACTTATAAAGATGGAGATGCTTACGTAGGTGAAGATGAAAACGACCCTGATTGGATTTGGAACATTGGTAATTTAACTCAAAATGCAGCTACAGGTTTATCAGACAGAGCAAAAGAACCATCCGGACCATTTATCGGGATAGAAAATGATTTTGTAAAGAATGATGACACAGATGATCCAGCAGGTGTTGGAGAATGTTATGATGTACCAAATAACTATGCAAGTATTTGCTTGGACAGTTTAATAGTTTCAGATGATGACTATCTAACATTATCAGTTGAATTTTCAGATGGAGTTGATACAGCGAAATCAAAACATCCAAATGGAACATCAAGTGCAAAAACAATTTACATACATGCACCAGGAGATGACAGATTTGTGATTAAAACTGCAGGTTGGTTGGACACAAACACAAGTAACACAGTATCAAATGCAGAAACAAGTGAGATATGGTTGCAATACGCCCAGGGTGTTCAGTTTCAAGCTAACGGTACATCACCAGGTAACGCAACAATGGTCTTCTTTAAAGATCCAGATCAAACACCATCTACGGTTTATGCTGGTTTTCTTACTGGATCAAATGCATCACAAGGACCAACTACAATTGCCCAGTTAGACTTTGGAAGTACAGATAATACTAATATGGTGATACAGTATACGAACGCTATCGATATAGGGACACAGTCAAAAGTACTGCTAAACTTTACAGGAGATTCATCGAGCGAATTAGCAGATGGACTTACGTTTCTTGCAGCAAACTTTAGTTTTAGTTCAGGTCTATTCAATGCACTTGGGGGTACTAAATCTCTAGAGGAAGCTAATGAACTAGTTTGGAAAGCAACTGGTATAGGTACAAGAGATGAGGATCATAGAGGTTTATACGGAGAAATCGTAAAAGATCCTAAGTCCAATGGTGCTTCTGATCAAGTAATAGTGCTAGTTCCAGGTGACCAAGTACAAGCTAATGTAGTTGTTAAAGGTACATCCACTACAGTTGGTGGAGGAACAACAAGCTATATACCAGCAGATATAGACATTGATACAAGATTAGATAGTGAAATTGGAACACCTTCTAACTTTGATCTTATCTTAGTTGGAGGCCCTTGTGCAAATAATGCAGTAGAGGCTGTTACAGGATTAGGAATAACTTGTGAATCTGCCAGATCTTCATGGAATCCGGGAGAAGCTGTCATAAAGATGGCTCAAAATGGAGACAAAGTAGCTTTATTAGTTGCAGGTTACAATGCAATTGATACAAGAATGGCTGCTAAAGTATTGAAGAACTATGATGACTATACTTTATCAGGAAGTATGGCTAAAGTAACAGGTTCATTAAGTAGCCCAGTTGTAACATCAGCTTAAAAATAAGCTGACTTCTTCTTTTTCTTTTTAATTTTGCTAACTTTAAATAATATTATAAACTAATTCTTAATTAATTAAGATAATGCCGCGATCGCATAACCTGGTATTGCACTGGCCTTGAAAGCCAGGCCCATCGGGCATCCCGGTTCAAATATAAGGATTGCATCCTTATCAACCTGCATTCCAGTGA
>CAZPBI010000088.1:3114-5810 GCA_964584825.1 Candidatus Woesearchaeota archaeon | reverse complement strand
AATAAGATATTAGATCTTAATTTTCCTTGTAAAACATGAATACCTACAACAGCCGGATTTGATTGTCTAAATATAGTACCCCTAATTATATGTATTTTTACAGGATAAGTTAAATGTGCTAACTCTTTTAATTGTAATTCTTTCTTAGAATTCTCACACCATTGTTCATACTCTTCTATAATTTTATAGATGACATTATTTGTGATTATTTTAACTTCATCGGAATGTAAATTCTTTATATTAAACCCAAGGACAACTTTATTGGTAAATTGCTTTTGTGTTAATGCTTCTGTTATATCTTTTTTAGTAATCTCTCCTATATCTGCTTTTTTTATAGGGATATTTTTTTCCTTTAGGAGATAAGTTAATGCTTCTAAAGAACCTAAAGTGTCAGACTTTATAATTACACCTTCTTTATTAGTTTCAATTAATACTTCTTTGATTTCCTCTCTTAAACTTGATTTTACTTCCTCTAAATTCCCATATACTGATTCAAATGGCATTCCTGCAATTACTTCTTCTATTTCATGGGCTACTAAAATAACTCCTGCGGATGCTGTTACTTCATTAATGGGTTTTAATTTTCCTCTTTCTTGGTTGAATATAGATTTTACTTTTGTTACTATAGGATTTGATAAAGTAGCTATTGCTAAAGTATCATTTTTTTTAAGTGTTCCATCGTAGATTATTACATCCAGAATTTTACCTAAACCTTTTTCTTCTTTTACTTCTAATACTGTACCTTTAGCTGGGCCTTTAATTTTGATTCTTAAAGAAGATTCAAGATATTTTTGTGCTAAGCCTGACATTAGCATTAATAACTCTGGGATTCCTTCTCCTGTTTTTGCACTGCAAAGGATTATTGATATTTGTTTGGTAAAATCATAAACTCTGTCAAATCTTTCTGCATTCAGATTTAGTTCTGATAATTTAGCTACTAATAAATATAATTTATCTTCAAGCTGTTTTATTGTTATTTCTGATTGTGATTGAATATTTTTTATTAAAGTGGTTTCTTTATTTGGTCTCCAACCTTGTAATGTATCTATTTTATTTAATGCTATTAAAAAGGGCGTTTTATAACTTCTAAGAATTTCAATAGATTCAATAGTTTGTGGCATTACCCCTTCTTTTATATCTATTACAAGGATTGCTATATCTGCAAGATTACCTCCTCTTTTTCTTAAGTTGTTAAAGGCTGCATGCCCTGGAGTGTCTATAAATAAGATGCCTGGTATAGTTAATTCTATGTTTAATTTTTGTAATAATTTTCCTGTGACTTTTTTAATTTGCTGTAATGTTAAACTTGTTGATGATATTTTTTGGGTGATACTGCCTGCTTCTTGTGCTGCGATATTTGTCTGCCTAATAAAATCTAAAATACTGGTTTTACCATGGTCTACATGACCAACAAAGGTAACAATAGGTGATCTAATATCCATATTACACTAATTAAGAATAGTTCTTTTAAAGGTTTTGGGGGTGTGATTAAATAAATTCTAATTCTTGTGGTTCTTTTATGTTTCTATGAAGTTTAGAGTAAATATCCCTTACTCTTTTTAGAGAATCTGATAATTTACTTTCTAATTTAAATTCTTCACTATTATTAATTAAGAATTCTAATAATAAATGTGACAATTTTACATACTTTTCAACTGCCCCTTGATGATTTTCGTGTAAATTTAGAAAGTTCTTATATTGATCTAGATCTCTTTTTTTTCTAATTATATTGCCTGCACAAAACTTTGGACAACAGTATACTGCAGCTGCTATTAATGTTGCCGACGCTAAATATTTTGGATTTATATGTGGTTCATTTTCTAGATATGCACTTTTTATTAAATCTTCAACTTTCTCAGGCTCAATGCAAAATACCGGAGGGTTAAACAATTGTGTTGCTATATCAAAAGCTATTGTTGTTCCATCAGTAATTACATTACCTGCATCTGTAAACCTAATATTATCAAGTTCATCTAGGACAATATTACCATAATGTAAATCAGCATGAATTATATTTCTTAGTTCTTTAGTTTGCAGGTGGTTACCTGAAATAAATTTAGTAATTGAATCATATGCTTGCGATAATTCTTTCTTCTTTTTTTTATTATTTCTTAATTCTTCCGGGGGGGCAATTATACTTTCATATCCAATAATTTTTTTGGAGAGAGCATTTGGTCCAGTTATGTTATTTTTTAAATCTTTTTTATCTTCCTGTACTTGTTTATGAAAATGCCTTGTTATTTTTAGTGCTTTCGTTGATATCCCCATTATATGTTTTTGGATAGAAGTTATTTTTTCTAAACTTTTCTTTCTTTGATCATAGTTAGATAAACAACTTTTATCTACTTGAAACCCTTTAATTTTTTTTCTAAGGTTATATATCACGTTATCGAGATTTTGTCCTATGAATTCTAGTAATAAAATTCTTTGGCTATCTAAGTTATTCAGGATCTGTGCCAACCCCTTAGAATAAAGTTTAGATCCAAAAGCATTGTAACAAGTAGGAAATAATCTTATCTCATTTTCTGGTAGGGAGTATCGTTGATTTGCAACTGTATAAAATTGTTTTTCTCGCTTGTAAACCGGATTCGGAGATTTTATGTTTCCATTATTTGAAATACCTAGTAATTTAGACTTATATTGTTTAATTAGTAGCGTGGCTGGAAGATCACTTCTATTTCTGCTTCCATAGTTGA
>CAZPBI010000088.1:0-3104 GCA_964584825.1 Candidatus Woesearchaeota archaeon | reverse complement strand
TAAAGAATAGAATTTGTCCCGAATCCCTCTTTAAATGGTTTCCACTCTATAGCATCAATATGAACTGTATTATCCATTCTATCATGCCAATTAGCTAAAGTTATTTCTAATGCTTCCTTTCTTATTATATTATTAGTATTCATTTGTATAACCCCTCTGTTGGGTTAATTTTCTATTTATAATATTTACTATTTTATGGTAATCAATTATAAATTAACCTGCTTATAGTTCTGATATAATCAATCATGGCTTTAAATCTCTCCATTAATATTATAACTTCTTTAACGTTTACTTCTTCTCTTAGAGCATCGCATTTATCAATTAATTCTTTTGTACTACCTGCTACCTTTAGAGCGTGGCTTCTATCTTTTGTATAGAATGCTTTCATAGCATTTGAATATGCTTGTTCTATTTCTTCAAATAATCTTTCCATTTCTTTTTGTTGTTTTTTATCTATTTTGATCTTTGTAAGAAATCTTGCTGTCCTCTTAGTTTCATCTGCAAATCTTTCAAGATGGTCTGCAATTTGCCATATTACTACCATGTCTATTGACTTTAGATTATTTTTTAATGTTCCGTCTGGATTCTCTATATAATATTTTGATATTCTATAAACTAGAAAAACAAGTCTGTTAATGTCTTGATCTCTTTGTATTAAACTTTCATATATGCTTTCATTGTTTAGAGTTTCTTTAGAGTCAGTAAGCATATTTCTTGTGAGAATATCCATCCTTCTTATAAGATGCATAGGGGATATACTTTTTAGGTTAATAAAATCTTTAGCAATAATGTGATCTTTTGCTTGTTCTAGAACTTCTAAACCTGAGAGATTTTTTATGTAACTCCTAATTTCATGTGATCTTTTCTCTATATCTCTTCCTACTATTTTTATTGTTTTATAGTTATTTATGTAAGCTGATATTATTTCTCTTTCTAATTCTCTTTCATTTTTAGATTGAACCTCTATGATTATTTCTTTTTCTTCTACTACTTTATCTTTTTTTTCAGAATTTAGAATGAGCTCATTATTTCCATTTTCTTCAATATAAATTACGTCACCTTTATTAAGGTTATTTTTTTTTAACCAATCATTTGGTATGGAAATTACGTGTGATGAATTTCCAAATTTTATTAATTTTCTATATTGCACATTTACACCCCCCCCAGCATATTATTTCTAGAAGTGAGTATATAGATGAATATATAAGGTTTATTGTTATATATATCAAGAAAATGGTTTAAAATCTTTATCGAGTAATGATAAAGATTTTGCCATCTTTATAAACCACTTCATTTGGTCTTGGTATTCTTTTTTTATTTCTTTGTGATCTTCTACTATATCTTGTTTTTTTATATCATCTTTAGATAATATTTTGTATCTATCAGCATATCCAAACCTTACTAATACCCCTATTTCTCTTTTCGTGAAGTGAGCAAATCTTTCTTTGAAAATTTCCATTATTTCTGGATTTTTGCTTTTATTGTATAGCTTATAGTGATCGTCATGGTGTGACACTAATTTGAGGAATGTTTCATCTTTTATAGAGTATAATACTTCTGCCTCTTCTGATGCTAATTGTGGATGTTTTCTTGGTGCAAAGGATAACTCATCTATTTTACCTATATCATGCCACATAAGAGCTGGTCTGATTATTGTACTATCATTTTTCCAGCTCTTATACCATGAAGACATATAATCACAATATGCTAGTGTATTTTGTATATGAACTCCAACTATGCTATCTTCGCCCCTGTGGTATTTCTTATTTGGTTCTTCGAATTCTAAAGCTTTCTGGAACGAAGGGTCATTATTAAATAGATCAATAATAAACATTTCTAATGCATTATTTGGATTTGCATGGATAATAAATTTTTCTGCTATATAGTATAATTTTGGTTTATTATTAGTATCAATATAATCCATTTCATACTTTCTATGGTCTTTTACCATTTGATAATTTTTACTTTATAGATATAAATTTGTTAGTATATACTTTATATTCAAAATATTGGGAGAATATATAGATATTTTATACTTACTAAAATGTTGAGGTGGAAAATTTAGAAGGATACTGGGGGGTGAAAAAATGCCAAGGAGGAAAAAAATCCTTGAGGAAATCGAAGATGTAGATATATATGACCCAGAATATGTTGAAGAATTGTTAGAAGATGATGAAATATCTGTTGCTGAAGAAGGATTTATGAGGGGTTATAATGATATGTAAAAACTCTGGGGAAACCAGATTATTCACTGAAGATGAGGCTATTAATGAAGCTCTAAAAAGAAAATGTATAGTTGCATTTTATTATTAACAAAGGGAGGCTATTTTATGGCTAAGAAGAAAAAAATTTGCATTTTATGCGGGAATACAATTTTGAGAACTTCAAGTAATGACCCTTATGTATGCTGGGATTGCGAAAGGGAAAATGCTGAAGGAAGATATATTAATGAGTGGATGATATAGCTGATTCAGTTATTTTTTATGATTTTTTGAATCTGGCAACTGTATCAATTAGATCTACATGACCTAGAAATAATGCTCTACAGCAATACCTTTCTAAACCTAATTCATCCATTGCTTTCTTTCTATTTTCAATTTTGTTGATTTTTTCCAAGTATGCCTTCCAAAGATGAGCGACTGGCTTTCCGCAACTGAAACAACGAATTGGGATCAACATAAAATTATACCTTATATTTATTATGTTTAGTAGGGTATGTTTTTAAATATATCGAAATATGGCTTTGTCATAAACTCGGATGATTTCAATCAAAAATAAAAAGCTATCAAATTCGGGATGTTTGTATTTTTTGGGTGGTAAGATATGTTTAAAAATAAATAAGATGTAACTTATTTAAAAGAGGTGGATAATGTAGCTAAAAATAATGGGTCTTCTAAAAAGGATAGTTCAACTTTCTTGATAATCACATTAATAATTTTGTTGATTATTATAATAATATCATCATTACTCTTAATTAAGAGGCTTTATGGTGGTTAATTATGGCTAGTGATTTTGGAGAATTTTTGTCAATTGTTGGTCAAATAATAGCGTCAAAAGCTCGGCTTGACCACCCATCACAGATGGGTGGCATGTTCGCCTTCGGC
>CAZPBI010000087.1:0-5866 GCA_964584825.1 Candidatus Woesearchaeota archaeon | reverse complement strand
GTAGTTTCAACTCTTTTATATAGTAACTAATCTACGTAAACCTTGTTTTTTTATTAAATCAATTTTTATTGTTGAATAGAGATTAATTTCTACATCTTATCGCAATATAATATTGTATCTTATTTTTTATTTTTACAGTAGGCTCCATATAATATTATTAAAAATAAGTTTAGAAAGTTTTATATATTAGAACATATATAAATTAATTAGAACATATATAAAATGCTAATAACAAATTCAATGCAAAATATAATCAGGGTACTCTTAAACAAAGATAGTATAGGATTAAGAGTTTTGGCTAAAGAAGCTAATGTACCTTTAGGTGTAACTGTAAAAAACGTGAAAGCACTTGAAAAAACTAGATATATTGAAAAAAAAGTAAATATTAAAGTGATTAATACTTTAAGATTATTGAAGGCATGGTCATATACTGTTTCTGTAAAGGAATTAAAGACTACTCAATTTGTTGCCGCTGAAAGGCCGCAGTTTGTAATTAAAAAAATATCTTCTGCTCTATTAAAGAATAAAATAAAGTATGCCTTTACACTATTTTCAGCTACAGAACTAATTGCGCCATATGTGACTCCAGTAGAAACACATGTTTATATTATTGAAAGTGATAAAGACAAAGTTAAAAATAGTTTTGAAAAAACAAATATATTACCTGCACAGAGTGGAAATGTAATATGTTTTTTAGTAACCGAAGATTATTTTTATAATATGCAAAAAGTATATGATTTTAATGTGATTTCCTTACCGCAACTATATGTTGATCTTTTTTCTTATGGTGGTAGGGGAGAAGATGCTGCTGAAAAAATTTTGGAGATAATTAAAAATGTATGATATTCTAGAAACTGATTTATCTTTTGAATACTTAAATAAAATTATAAAGATTAAAGATGCGCTTATAGTTGGGGGTTGGGCTGTATATTCCTATGTAAATGAAAATTATAAGAGGGCGTTTGGTATAGATTATCTTAAAAGTAGAGATATAGACATTTTTGTTAAGATTGAAAAACTATCTTTTTTTATTAAAGAAATAGAAAAATTAGGTTTTGTGCCGAGCTCTTATTTTTTTAGGCATGAATTAATATATAATAGGAATGAAAAAAAAGTAATAAATGAAAAGGAAGCTAAAAAATATCCTATTTATGACTTAATTTATGTTTTTTTAGATTTATTTACAAACAAAAAGTCTGATAATGCTTGGAGCATGGATATTCTTAATAAAGCTACTGGTTATCCTATAGGTAATATTAAAGTTGTTGACATTCAAAGTTTATTAGAAATGAAATGTTTTTCTTTTTTTGAAAGGGAAAAATTAGATAAGGAATTTAAAGATGCCTGCGACATATATACACTTTTGATTTATTCTGGAAGAAGATTTAGAGTTGTTAAAAATGTTAAGAAAGCAATAGAAAAAATAATTAAAAGGAGAGATTTAGGTGAATTTATAGCTGAAAATGTGCTTAGGGACATAACAAAGATTAATATAGTAAATTCTAGCTTAGGACATATCTAAAATTCAAATTGATTTGCAGTCTTCGATAGACCTATAAAGTTTTTGTAAATCTTTTTTTATTTTGTTTATCATTGAATTGCATGTTTTATTATTTCTAGTGAACAAGAGTTATGTTTTGAGCAATAGTCTTCACATTTCTCAGCAAAATTTTTAGTGGCATATTTGAAACCACATTTTTCACAAAAATAGTAATTATCTTTTTCTTTTACCATTAATCTAGGCCCCAATCATCACCTATAATATGCGACCTTGGTTTAAATTTATATTTTTTAGTTAATGATTTCATTTTGTAATATTCAGAATCTTTTGAATCCATTATTTCTAATATTTTCCCAATTAAGTAATGTCTCCAATCTGGTCTTGTTAATCTTTTTGGTGTTATTAAAATAAAATCTATCCACAAATGCCTGAATAATTTTGTTTTTCTTTTAACTGCTTTTTCATATTCTGGTTTACCTTTCATCCCTAAGTATTCAATGATTATATTTAATTTTGGCAACCAAAAATCAGGATACCATAATCTAATTTGTCCCTGTTCATCTCTTATTGCCATCGGATATTCGTAAACAAAATGTATTTTTTCAGAACTGAGAAACTCACCCACTTCTCTTTCTCCATCTGATTTATAATAATATGATTTGGTAATTTCTTCTTTATATTTATGCATTGTATGTTCTTTTTTTTGGTCAATCATTTTAATTTAAGTTTTCTGCAATAAACCATTTAAAGAAATTAATGCTCCAATAATAAATATTAATGTGCCAAGATAAATTGGGCCCAAATGAAATACCCAATTATAATTAAAGTAATTAAAATAGTGCATTGGTAAAGCAACTGCCAATCCAACTACTGGAGAAATAACAGCAGCAATCCACGCCCACCATCTCTTATGTTTAACTCCGTACCAAGATAATGCTGCTACTGCTATTCCTGTTGCGGCAATAAATCCTGATACTGCAATATGCAAATGTGTTATATATGGTACTATTGCAGCATTAAATGCATTAATACTTTCTTTAGTTGCTCCATTTAATGTTTCTACACCTATTTCAAATCCTTTGCCTAAAAAACTTCTGAAAAAAAAGGCTATTGCATATAGGATAAAACTTAATGAACCTATTAACATTAAAATTGAACCATATTTTAGTGAATTGTTTTGTACCATAGTTATATTATCAATAAAGGGGATATTTAAATTTTTGGTTTATGAATTGAAATAATCCTATTTTAATTAGTATTATCCTTAGGCATATTTCTATAATATTTTATTTAATTATTGTTTTCTATATTAGAAATATATATTTATAGATTAAATTTTTTCTATTAGTTTATGGATTACGGAGAAAGAAGGGATACTAGAGGAAGAATAGGAATCTTTAGAGAATCCCTAGAAGACTATGTTAAGAATAATCATTGTAAAGATGGCCTTAGTCTAGAAACAAAAGAAAGCGTTTTGGAATATGTAAAAAATCATAATATAAATTCAATAAGCTTGTGGTTTACAGATCTTTTTGGTTTTTTGAAGAAATTTACTATCTCACCCGGGGAACTGAAGGGTGCATTTGAATTGGGAATGGGGTGGGATGGGTCCTCTATCAAAGGCTATGCTAGAATACAAGAAAGCGATATGGTAGCTAAACCTATCGCAGAAACAGCACAATTAATTCCCTATAAGATTGGAGGATCTAAGGTTTTGAGGATGTTTGTTGACGTTTATAATACTGACGGAACATTATATGAAGGGGAACCAAGATTAATACTAAAAAAAGTTTTAAGTGACTCAAAGAAATATGATTTGACACATGCGAATATAGGACCAGAAGCAGAATATTTTTATTTTTTAGTGAAAGATAAACCAATTGTAATGGATGATTCTGGATATTTTGATATTGTTCCAGGGGATATAGGAAATGATTTAGAAGAGGTAACGAGAAGTGCATTAAATAGTATGAAAATAGATGTTGAATATTGGCATCATGAAGTTGGACCTAGTCAACATGAAATTGATTTAAAATATCGTGAGGCTTTGCAGATGGCTGATAATTTAGTTACACATAGGTGGTTGGTTAAAGAGATTGCTGAAAGAGCTGCTGGCGTACATGCAACATTTATGCCTAAACCTATTGAAGGAGAAAATGGAAGCGGAATGCATACCCATCTTTCTTTATGGAGAGATAATAGGAATGCTTTTTTTGATGAAAAAGATGAATTTCATTTATCAGATTTTGCAAAGAAATTTATTGCAGGAACTTTAAAACACGCAAGAGAAGTTTGCTTAGTAACAAATCAATGGTATAATTCATACAAGAGGCTTGTTCCTGGTTTTGAGGCGCCTGTTTATATTGCATGGGCAAGGAGAAATAGATCTGCTTTGGTCAGAATACCGGAGTATAGACCTGGAAAGGAAGAGGCAACAAGAATAGAAATTAGATATCCTGATCCGGCGTGCAATCCTTATTTGGCTTTTTCAGTATTAATAAATGCTGGCTTGAGGGGTATTAAGAAAAATTATAAATTAAATGATCCTTTAGAAGTTGATCTATATGAAATGAACGAAATTGAAAGGGAAAAAGCAAAAGTTAAAACATTGCCAGGAAGTTTATATGATGCTATTAAAGAAGTTGAAAATGGAACTATTGTTAGAGATACTTTCGGGAATGAAATAACAGATAAATTAATAGAAGCTAAACTTAAAGAGGATATGAAGTACAGGTTGCATGTAAGTTCTTTAGAATATGAAGATTGTATGAAATTGTGATTCTTTAATATTTTTTATACGATAAATTAATTAGGCCAAAGAAGAATTAATACGCAAGGTTTTCTACAAATCAAAAAGATTTAAAAATTGAAGATTTGGATTAATAGATTATTATTAATACTAGGAGGGATAATGGTTGATAAGATTACTGAAAAAGTTAAAATATTAATGAGTTTTCCAGAGCAAATAAGAAATATGTGTATAGCTGCACATATAGATCACGGAAAAACAACATTTTCAGATCAACTATTAGCTGGTGCAGGGATGATTTCTGAGGAATTGGCAGGTAAACAATTGGCATTAGACTTTCATGAAGATGAAAAAGAAAGAGGTATAACTATTGATGCAGCTAATGTTAGCATGGTACATGAAGTTAAAGATAAAGAATATTTGATTAACATGATAGATACTCCTGGGCATGTTGATTTTGGTGGTGATGTTACAAGGGCTATGAGGGCAGTAGATGGCACTATTGTTTTAATTGATGCTGTTGAAGGAATTATGCCTCAAACTGAAACTGTTTTGAAGCAGGCATTAAGAGAAAGGGTTAAACCTGTTTTGTTTATTAATAAAGTTGATAGATTGATTAAAGAAGTAAAGTTAACACCTATTCAGATGCAAGAGAGATTTATTAGGATAATAAATGATGTTAATAGATTTATAGCTAGTCAAGCCCCTGAAGAATTTAAAAATGCATGGCAAGTTTCTGTCCAAGAAGGCAGTGTTTGTTTTGGTTCTGCATTTCATAAGTGGGGATTAAATTTTCCTTATATGAAGGAACATAGTATGAGTTTTAAGGAGGTAATAGAATGCTATGAAAAAGGTGATGAGTATTATAAAGAGTTAAGTAAAAAAGCACCTGTGCATAAGGTTGTTTTGAATATGGTAATAAATCATTTGCCAAATCCTAAAGTAGCACAGGTTTATAGGATCCCAAATATATGGAGGGGCGATATAGAAAGCCCTGAAGGTAAATCTTTGATTAATATGGATATAAATGGAACTGTTGCATTTATTTGTACTAAGATAGAGATAGATAAACATGCAGGTGAAGTTGCTGCTGGCAGATTATTTTCAGGCACTATAAGACAAGGCGATGACGTGTATTTGAATCATGCAAAAAGAAGGGTTAGAATTCAGCAGGTTGTTGTTTATAAGGGAGCACAGAGAGTACAAGTAGATAGAGCATTAGCTGGAAATATTATAGGCTTAATAGGATTAAAGGATGTGTTTGCAGGTGAAACCGTAAGTACAGATCCAATAGTGCCATTTGAAGCTATTACTCATATATTTGAACCTGTAATAACTAAAAGTATAGAAGCTGTTAAGGCAAGTGATTTAGCAAGATTAATTGAAGTATTAAGACAAGTAAATAAAGAAGATCCTAGTATAACTATTGAAATTAATGAAGAAACTGGTGAAAATTTAATGCACGGTATGGGAGAATTACATTTAGAAGTTATTGAAAATAGAATTAAAAGTGAAAAGGGATTGAATGTTAAAACTAGCGCACCTATAGTTGTTTATAGAGAGACTGTTAATAAAAAAAGTAAAGAAGTAGAAGGTAAGAGTCCTAATAAACATAA
>CAZPBI010000086.1:1527-5868 GCA_964584825.1 Candidatus Woesearchaeota archaeon | reverse complement strand
GTTTTTATTTATTGAAATTTCTGTAGTTTTATCTTTCATATAATCTTTGCCCCAATTATGAGCTGATTGAATTGTCACTTCATTTATGCCAATATCTTTTGCTAATCTTATTAAATCGGGGATTTGATGCATATTAGAATTCATACCAACAAACCAAATTCCTAGATTTGGTTTTTTATTATCACCTTTGATTTTAACTAATCTCCTAATATTTTCTAGAACCTTTTCATAATTTGCATTCACTCTAATTTTCTCATAAATCTCTTTATTGGCTGCATCTAATGAAATATTAATATAATCTAAGCCAGAATCGATTATTTCTTTTGCTTTTTGTTCATTTATTAGAGTGGCATTTGAGAAAAATCCAATTTCCATGCCTTTTGATTTTGCATAACGAACCATGTTAAATAAATCTTTATTCATAGTTGGCTCTCCTAAACCTTGAAGATTAATAGAAGCGATAAATGGCATTTTATCTATAACAATTTTAAAATGCTCAAAATCCATTGACATATTTGGTTTGTCCCAGAATGTTCTGTCACAATGAATACATCTTAAATTACAGTATATTGTTGGTTCTATTTTGACTATTAATGGCCTTGCTGTGACTATATTAGGCTCTTTTTTAAGAGCATAGTAATTTCTAACAAGATTTAGGATACCTTTAGCCTTATCCTTCTTTAAAACGATTTTAGCTATTTTGAATTTATTTTTCAGTTTCATGTTATTAACTATAGTTAAGTCAGATTAATGATTTGGGTTATAAAACTATATAAAGTTTTTGTTAATAGTTATTTAGATGAAAATATTGATGATTTCACCTTATTATCTGCCTTATCTAGCTGGAGCAGAATTATATGTAAAGAATATAGCTGAATATTTAGTTAAAAATGAACATAAAGTTGCTATAATAACTAAAAGGTTTAATAGGCTAAAAAAATTTGAAAGAATTAATAATGTTGATGTTTATAGAATTAAAAGTTTTAACTTACCTCAACTAAGATCTTTAATCGCATTGCCTGGAATGTTTTTCAAAACTTTAAGGCTAAGCAAAGATTATGATTTAATACATGCGCACATTACTTATCCTAGTGGCATTATAGCTTATTTTGTTAAACTATTAACTGGAAAAAAGTATATCTTAACTTTACAAGGTGACGAGTTAATGAATTATCCTGAAAAAAGATTGTTAAAATTATTAAAATTTCCTATTAAAATTGCTTTAAAGAATGCAAGTTATGTTCATTGTATATCTAATGCTTTAAAAGATAATATTGTTAAGAATTTTGGCGTTGATATTAATAAAGTTATAATTATACCAAATGGAGTAGATATTGAACATTTTAAAAATGCTAAAAAAATTGATCTGAAAAAAAGATTTAATTCTAAGAATATTATTTTAACAGTATCTAGATTAACAGCAAAGAACAATATTGAATTATTGATAAAAAGTGTAGATAAATTAAAAAATGTTAAATTAATTATTATTGGAGATGGTCCTGAGAAAGAGAAATTGAAAAGATTGAGTAATAATAATGTTATTTTTATTGGAAGAATAGATAATAAAGAGATAGCCAGTTATATGAAAGGCGCAGACATATTTATTAGAACCCCTATAACAGAAGGATTAGGTATTGTATTCTTAGAAGCAATGGCTGCTGGATTATCTATCATATCTAATGATGTTGGTGGGATAAAAGATATTGTAAAAGATAACTATAATAGTATTGTAGTTAAGAATAATGTTGAAGATATTAAAAACGCAATTGAAACATTATTGAAAGATAAAAAATTAAGAGAAAAACTTGCTAGTAATGGATTAAAGTTTGTTAAAGATTATGATTGGGGCATTGTTAATAAAAGAACTATAGAATTATATAATTAGGATGTTATTTTGTTAAAATTCAAGTATAAAAATATCTTAACTATAGTTAAATTTATATAATAGTAGATATCTTTAAAAATCAGAATAATAGATTTTATTAAAAAGTTAGAGGGCATATGGCATTTGTTCATGATTTAAAAACCAAGTTTATGAAGAAATACTCTGAAAAGATATTATACTATGTGCCTTATAGAATATTAGCCTTAAGAACACCAACTAAAATTATTATTGAAAATACTAATTCTTGTAATTTAAGATGCCCGTTATGTCCAACAAACACAACTATGGGCAGAAAAAGAGGGCATATGACAGTAGAAGATTTCAAATTTTTAGTAGATTCTTTACATCCAAAAACAAAGCACATAGATTTATTTTTAGCTGGAGAGCCATTATTAAACCCTTTGACATTTAAGATGACTAAATATGCTGCAGACAAAAATAAAAAAGTGATGATAAGCACAAATGCTACTTTTTTAGATAAGTATGTTGATGAGATTTTAAATTGTGGATTGGATAAAATAATGGTTGCTATAGATGGAGCAACAGAAGAGGTTTATTTAAAATATAGGGTTAATGGCAATTTCAAGAGAGCAATAGAAGGGATAAAGATGTTATGTGATAAGAAAAAAGAATTGGGGCTAGAAAAACCAGAGATATCTTTACAGTTTATTGTAATGCGTCATAATGAACATCAAATTAATGATATAATTAAGTTAGGTCAAAACTTAGGAGTAGATGTTGTTGACCTAAAGAGTGTATCGTTGAGTAGTCTTAGGAGCGAAACTGAAAAAATGGAGGTAAAGGACCAATGGTTACCAACAAATGAAGAGTATTCAAGATATAGTGTAAAAGGAAATAGTATCAAAATTAAGAAGGACCCTAATTATTGTTATTGGATATGGAGCAGTGTTATATATTGGAACGGGGATGTAACAACATGTTGTTATGATTTTGATGGAGATCATAGTTTTTTAAATGTATTTAAAATGGGTGGTTTTCAAAATGTGTGGAAGAGTAAAGAATATGGAAAAATTAGAAAAGCTATGCTGAAAAGAGAGTTAAAACTTTGTAAAACTTGTAATATAAGTGATGGATATTATACTAAAAGCATTGAATTTAAAAAAGAATTCGCAAATATTTCTATATAGCATTGTTATATATTCTTATTTTATTTAACTAAGAATACATTATAACCGCTAGTTTGTTTCGAATGTTGTTTTCTCAAAAGTTTTTCTAATACCCTTGAGAATTTATTTAACAACACTATTTTACCAAAAGGACCTAGATATATCCAAGTTTCAATAGGGCCTCTAACTTTTTGAATAGATATTGAAGAGAACTTTCTGCTAAGATGTTTAATAGAATCTTCTGTATATCGCCAAAAATCTCCATAATATCCAAGTTCAGCATGATAAACATATAAGAAAGGAACGTAAATAAATAAATAGCCTCCTTTTTTTAATACCCTATAAATTTCTTCAAATGCTTTGAAAGGGTTTTCTATGTGTTCTAATACAGCAATGCAAATAATTGCATCAATAGATTCATCCTCTAAAGGTAGATTATGAATATCCCCAATAATATCTGGAGAATAATCTGGAACTGGATCTAGAATTTTATAGTCAACATTAGGAAGATAATCTCTAATCCATGCTCGTTTTGGATCATATCTGTTTCCTTTCTCTTTAGAAATGCGTAACCCGCCACCTATATCTATGATTATTTTCTTATTTTCAAATATCTTTTTTATCTTATCTTCGAAGAAATCATCCCATTTAGCCATATAAGTAGTATCATCTCATTTAGAGTTAAATGAATTGCCTCCTGTGTTTGTTAAGAGTTTTATAAACTAATTGGTTAATTATTTAAAACTTTTGTAATTTTTTCAACAATATTTTCTATTAAAAATTCCTCTTTAAATTTGGTTTCTGTTTTTTCTTTTAACGCTAGCTCTATCTTATTTTTTAAATCATCAATGTTTCTTGTTTTTACTAGGTATTTATTATCAATTATGTAAGGTATTTCTCCAACATTAGTTGCAACTATTTTTGTATTAGAAGCTAGAGCTTCAAGTATTGTATGTGGCATTCCTTCTGATAATGACGGAAGAACAAATAAATCAACGAATGGTAGAAATTGCTCTGGTTTTTGATTTCCTAAAAATAAAACTCTGTCTTGTATGTTTAATTTTTTCGCTAATTCTATTAAATTATTTTTCAAACTGCCTTCACCAATAATTAATAGATTAGCTTTAGTATTTAATCTTGAAAATGCCATGAATAAATAATATAAGCCTTTAACTTCTTCTAACCTGCCAATAAATAATATTTTTTTGCTTTTTATTTTTTTTATTAATTCATTTGGACTTGAATTCTCAAACTTGTTTTTATCAACACCAATAGGAATATGAATTCCATTCTTCCCAGATTCTTCTAAAAATCTTTTTGAGACAAATA
>CAZPBI010000086.1:0-1517 GCA_964584825.1 Candidatus Woesearchaeota archaeon | reverse complement strand
TATAAGCAAAGTATTCTAACATAGATAAGCCAAATCTTCTAAGGAAATTGCCAGGTTCTTTTGAGCCACGAGAATGAATGTGCAAGATATAGGGCTTACCTTTTAATTTGGATATAAGATAAGCTGCAAAACCAGCAACTGGCTCATGGGCCCATATTAAATCATAGTTTTTGTTTAAAGCTTTAAAAATAGAAAAAGTATTAAAAGAAACTGTTTTTAACAAAGGAAAATTAATGAAATTTGTCCTATAAGCTGTGATATTATCAAAAACCTCTTTTTTTGCTGAATTTTTATATTTTTTAGAGTATAGTATAAAAGACATATTTTTCAATCTAGGCAGAACACTATAGCAGAATATTTCAATACCACCAATATCCTTGCCATGTTTAAAAGGAGGATAGTCTTTACATCCAAGCACTAGAATTTTCATCTTTATATAATGATAAAAAATTTTATAAATATAACTGATAGATAATAGTATCTCCTTTTTGATACACTTGTTTAAATTTATCTGGATTATTTTTTATGATAGGCAAGATAAATTGTTCTGTTGTATCGCTTATTTCATCTTTTATTATATAATTAACATTATTTGTTTTGATAAAATCAATTAAAAATTGTTCATCTGTTGTATAAGGGTATAGTATTGTCTTTCTATCAGACCATATATAAAATAAAGATTGTTTTCTCACTAATATTATTGAATTTTCTTTTGTATTATCTTTTATCCATACTGCAGATGATAATAGATTATTATATTCGGAAGTATATTCATTTTTCTTGAAAATTAGATATGATGAAACTGCAAAACTTGAAAGTAATAATATAATTATCAAAATTATATAAAAATAATTAAATTTTGGAAATCGCTTTCTAATTATATTATGCATAGTATAAATGAAGTTGAATAATATAAAAGGAAGAATAACTACTAAAAATCTCATGCTTGTCCATGGCCATAAAAATATTATAAAAAGATATATCATCAAGTATAAATTCTCTATTTTTTTATAATTTTTTATCAGAGAATATAAGATTATTATTGAAAATATGGCTGTTATTATGAAGAACAAAAATGTTATCTGATTACTATAAATAAGCTGAATGCCTAAATCATTTAATAAAACTTTACCAGTAGCATATTGATAAATATTATTAAAAAATCTTGATATAAAGCCTAGAAGTGATAGGTTACCTAATTCCGGATTATATGGATTAATTGCAAATATTGTTGTTGCATACTGGGTAATAACAGTCAAGTCTTCATATATCTTGCTTCTTATATACCACAATATTGGCAGAGGTAAGAATAAGATTAGAAGATATATTGCTTTTTTTACTGTTTTTTTGAAAAATATTAGATATAAAAATAAAGATAAAACTAAACTAATGCCGATAGTTCTTGTGAAATATGTTAGCAATAATGATATTACTAGTAAAAATAGAAACTTGTTATTAAAGTTAGAGTTTTCATATTTCTTAAATATTATTAATGTAAGCAATGAGAAAAATAAATA
>CAZPBI010000085.1:0-5922 GCA_964584825.1 Candidatus Woesearchaeota archaeon | reverse complement strand
AAAAGCTGCAACATCATGAATTAGAAACCCCGAGAATCAACAATATATTAAAATTAAGCTTGCCAGCATTATTAATAATATTAACAATATTAGCATTATTCTATAATCAAATTACTGGTTTAGTTATTTTTGAAAATGAAGTTGAACAAATCCAGATTTTAAACCTAACAGCAGATAAAAACATAAACTATTCATTAATATTAAATGATAACCCAACATCATTAAAGATTTCAGGTAAATCATATGGTTCAGGTTTATTTAAAATTTATTTATATAAAAATAATAATAAATATCTAATCTATGAAAATAGTATTAACAAAAACCAAATTACAGGTAATGTTATATTTATTGATAACCTAACAACAAATAACATAACTACTACAACATTAAATCAAACACCAGAAACAACTACAACATTATTCACAAACATTACAACTACTACTTTATTTAGCAATATTACAACTACAACAATTCAAAAACCTATAGAAATCCCCCCAACAACACTATTACAAACATTTGAAGATTCATGTGAAGAAACTTGCAGTCTATCTGGCATAAACAAAAATATTTTATTAATAATAGAAGTTGATAATGTTACATTAACAATTGATTCAATAACATATACAACAAAAATCAAAAAGTTAGAGATATTAACAAAAGATAATAAAAAAATAAAATACTCATTAATCCAAGATGAATCTTGGTACAACACAACTTTAGATAAAATAGTAAAAAATCTAAATATAAAAAATCTTAATGGTAATTTATTATATTTAGATGAAATAACTGCCATTCCTCCAGCCAATATAACATTCAATAAATCTTATGCAATTGATCCTAGTAATATAAATTTCTCTGAAGCTATCTTATCTTCAAGTTCAGATTCAAATTCATTATATATCTGCCAAGAATTTGATTTCAAAAATAGCCTTTGTCTAAGTGAATGGAAATTCTACCAACAAATCCAGAATACATATTCTATAAATTTAAATAATAAACCACTAGGTATTGCAGAAGCAACATCTTATTATATTGCTCCTGTACCTAATATAACTAATATTACTAACTTAACATTTACATCATCTCCTAAAATAACATCAAAAAAAGACTTTAGACTTAGTGAAGATGCTTTATTTAATTTTGAATATATATCTGAATCAGACTATAAAAAATTACCAATAAAAGCTCAAGCTGCTAAATCTATTATTAGTAAAGACTGGAAAACCTCAACAGAAGAATTTAATGTGGAAATATTAAATATTAACGACCAGCAAATTGACATTCCAGTAGAAATTGAGCAGATAAGGGAAGGTAAATTTAACATAAAAGTAAAAAGCACTAGACAATTTAGAGCTGGCAATTACAAAGTTAAATTAACCTTTTCTAAAGACAGCAACACTACAATATTAGAACAAGACTTCACATGGGGTGTTCTTGCTATTAACACAGATAAATCCATCTATTTAGAGAATGAAAACTCATTTATTAGCATGGCTACTTTAGATGAATTTGGCTCAGTTATATGTGATGCTGACCTAGTTTTAAAGATTACAGATCCTAATAATATAACAACAACTTTAACCACTAATAATAATGATATAAAAGTAAGTGAATCATGTAGCTTTAAAGGTTTTAACTATCTTCCCGATTATTATACTAATTATAATGTTAATAATGCTGGTATTTATAATATTAATTTAACAGCAACTACAAAAAA
Organism: Candidatus Woesearchaeota archaeon; assembly: GCA_964584825.1. Taxonomy (GTDB): domain Archaea; phylum Nanobdellota; class Nanobdellia; order SCGC-AAA011-G17; family JACPIM01; genus CAYIBE01. The sequence continues at coordinate 4,205 of CAZPBI010000085.1, read as the reverse complement.
TGGCAGGCATTCTATTACTGATAGCTTCCTAGTTCAACCTCAAGTTGCATTTGATGTTTCAAGATCTGGTCCTACAAGGATTAATCCAGTATTCTCTTATAATATGACTATAACTATTAAACCTAATCAAGATTATAACGGCGTAATAAAAGAATATGTTCCAGCATCATTTGGGATAAAACCACAACAAGATTTAGATGTAAAAGAAGTAGAAAATACAAAGGTTTTAACATGGAATAAAAATTTGATAAAAGACAATAACTATGTTCTACAATATGAATTTGATGCTCCAGACATTAGCCCATTTTTATTTTTATCTGGAAAACTAGAAATTTCCTCATTTTCAGAATATAGATACTGGCAAATTGCTTCAGACCCAGCAGCAGCTTGGGCAGATGATAAACAAAATATGACACCAGCAACAAAAACCAACTACACAATACTAGATAGAGGCATTGTTGGTATAAATGTTTGTCAAGGAAGCAACGCCCCAGGTACATCTTCTATAGTAATTAAACTAGAATATGGCACAGATTCAGGTACAACAGATGAGTCTGGCAATGGTGCAGGCACTACAATAACAGACACTTGTGGTACTAGAGCATTTAGAATAATTAACAGAACTGCTAAAACATGTATAACAGGCTTTACTTGTGCAAATGACTCTTCTACAAATTACAGAATGAATGTCACAACAAGTAACACAAGAGAAGCTTGTGGCGGTGCTGTAGGTATCTTTTTACAATGGGGTATTGAAGCTTGTCCAACAACAGGTGACTTTGATATTGGAAGTCATGCCACAGTTTACACTGCTACAGGTTCAGCAACATTTGATAATTGGAATGATTCAATAGATGTTACAGATACTAAACTACCTATATTTGCTCAAAACAACACCAACTCCTCATTTTTCACTAATACAAATATAAAACATAACATTAATTGGACTGATAATGCAAATCTTAGTTATTATAAATTTGAAACTAACATTACAGGTTCAGCTAAAAATTTCACATTCAAATTTACAGGAAATAAAAAATCAGTTTTAGTCAACATAACAAACAAAACATCATCTACTCAAGGTAAATATTATTGGAAGTTCTACGCTAATGATACTAATAATAAACTAAATAAAACAAACAGAATGTTTGTTATTGCTATAATTAAACCGACATTTAAACAAAATAATACAAACATAATTAACCCGAATATCAATGCTAATGTTAAACATAACATTAATTGGACTGATGATATTAATCTAGATTATAATGTATTTGAAACTAATATTACTGGAGCTATAAAAAATTTCACAAAAAGATTTACTAAAGGATTTGAAGAGACTGGAAATAATAAAAGTGCTTTTATTAATATAACAAATACAACCTCTTCTACAGAAGGCAAATATTATTGGAAGTCATATACTAATGATACTAATTCAAATTGGAATCAAACAAATAGGATGTTCGTTAGAGTCGGCATCAGACCATTATTTAAACAAAATAATACAAACATATCCTCCCCAGGAATAAATGAAAGAGTTAAACACAATATTAACTGGACAGATAATTTAAATCTTGACTATAATGTTTTTGAAACTAATATAACAGGTACAATTAAAAATTATACAAAGGTTTTTACTGGAGCTACTAACAAAAGCGCATTCATTAACATAACAAACATTACACATCCAACAGCTAGAGGCAAATACTATTGGAAATCCTATTCTAATGATACTAGCTCAAATTGGAACCAAACAAAAAGAATGTTTATTAATATTGTAAACTCACTACCAACCCAAAATAATCCAGTAGTAAACTCAACTAGTTTAAAAAACACAACAACAGAAGAGCTTCGCGCTTACAACAAATCAACAGCAGACAGAAACAATGATACAGTTGTTAATATTTATAACTGGTATATTAATAATACAAGGAAAACTTTAATTTTAATGTCATTCGAACCTAATGGATCACAAACAACAGCCACAAAAGATTATAGTAAAGGCAATCATCCAGCAACTATTAATTTTGCAAAACCCTGGAATAATTCTTCTTGTAAATTAGGTGCATGTTATAATCTAAACGGCTCTAGACGGATTGCTAACATCACAATAGGTAGTAGTAACGATTTTAACACTGCTGAAATAAATATGAGCTTAGAAATCTGGTTCTATGAAAAAAGTGTGGTTAATTTTGCAGTATTAGTAAATATTGAAAACACAACCACTCAAGGATCAGATATTATCACACTACAAAAATCAAATAATGATAAACTACAAGGAATAGTATTTAATGGAACCGCCAATCCATCCTGTTCTGTAACAGGTTCAACAACAATAACCTTTAACACATGGCATCATGCAGCCATGACTTACACAAGTGCAGGAAATGGAAATCTTTCTTTATTTTTAGATGGAACTTTTCAGGGTAATGCAACAGGCCTAGCAAAGAAGTGCGCTTTTAGGATATTGGACATTAGTACATCTAAGATTTATTTAGGTCATAATGTTAATGTTCCAGCAAATACTTTCAACGGCACATTAGATGAATTTAGATTATATAATATTACATTAACTCCAGATCAAATAAAAAAACATTACCAGCTAAATTATTCAAGAATTGATGCTTCAATGACTAAAACAGGAGAATCATGGAAAGTTGAAGTCACTCCAAATGACGGTTATGGTGATGGTGCAAGTAAAAATTCAACTGCATTATTTATAAAAGCAGATAAATTACCAAGGTTCTATGCTAACTCTACAAATAAAACCAACCCCAGCACTAATGAAAATGTCAAATTTAATATAAACTGGACAGATGATTTAAGGGTTTCTGTAAATTATTTTGAAACAAACATAACAGGCACTGTAAAAAATTATTCAACAAGCCTATCATCAACATCCCAAAAAATCAATATAACAAATAAAACAAGCTCTACTGGTGGCTTATTCTATTGGAAATCTTACACAAACGATTCAGCAAATCAGTGGAACTCAACAAAAAGAATGTTTATAGCAGGTTCAGTTGGTGTAGACGCAACAAAACCAACATTTTCCCAGAATAAAACAAACACAACATTACCAAATAAAAGAGCTTATGTAAAACATAATATAAAATGGACAGATAATTCAAATCTTGACTATAATGTTTTTGAAACTAATATAACAGGTACAATTAAAAATTATACAAAGGTTTTTACTGGAGCTACTAACAAAAGCGCATTCATTAACATAACAAACATTACACATCCAACAGCTAGAGGCAAATACTATTGGAAATCCTATTCTAATGATACTAGCTCAAATTGGAACCAAACTTTTAGGTTATTTGTTAACGTAAACAACTCTTTACCAACTCAAAATAACCCAGTAGTAAACTCTACAAGACTTAAAAACACAACAACAGAGGAACTTCGCGCTTACAACAAAAGCACTACTGATCTAGATAGAGATACTATTACTAATATGTATGTATGGTATATTAATAACACAAGAAAAAATCTAGCTTATCTATCTTTTGAGCCAAACCTTTCCCAATCAACAGCAACAAGAGATTATGGTAAAGGCAATCATCATGGAACTGTTACCAATGTTGCTTTCTGGAACAACGACTCATGTAAATTAGGTGCATGCTATAACTTCAGAGGCCAAATATTTAATAGTAATCAAAACATCACAATAGCTGCAAGTAATGATTTTGATTCTGCTGAAGTAAACATGTCTATGGAAATATGGTTTTATCCTAAACAACACACATCAGAAACAACCTATCTATCTGTTTTTGATGGAGCTAGAGCAATGTTAGTTAAAGTTGGGGGGACTGGTGTGCTTAGGGCCACAATTCAAAATGGTACAACTCCTGCTTGTATTATCACAAGCACAACAGTAATAACAAATAATGTTTGGCATCATGCAGCTATGACATACACAAATGGTGGCAATGGTAATCTATCTTTATTCTTAGACGGAGTTTTTCAAGGTAATGCAACAGGCTTATCGCTCCATTGTGATAATAGAATATCAAATCTTCAATCCAACCGGCTAAGCATAGGCAAAAGAAATGGTGTAGCAGCCATATTCAACGGCACATTAGATGAATTTAGATTATATAATATTACATTAACTCCAGAGCAAATTAAAAAACATTACCAACTAAATTATTCAAGAATTGATGCTTCAATGACTAAAACAGGAGAATCATGGAAAG
>CAZPBI010000084.1:0-5986 GCA_964584825.1 Candidatus Woesearchaeota archaeon | reverse complement strand
GCCGAAGCAGGAAGCCATATCCTTAAATCTATGATTTAGGTTGTGGTAGTTCACTCTAATGGTACTTCTGACCAAAATGACCATTCTTTTGATGGAGCAAAATCTCCTACTACAAATGATGGACTTGTTGTTCTTCCGAAATATGAATTTTCTATATCTGACCAGGCTGATGCTTGCATATTAATTCTATATATTGGGTAATCTGATAATCCCCATGAACCAGTCATAGCTTTAAATATCTGCCCTTCTGGTTGACCTCCTGGTTCACCAATAATTGTACCTTTATAACCTTCTGTTTCTAATCTTTGTAAAAATTCTTTAATGGGGGCTGTCCCTTCTCCTGGAGTCAAATGCTCATCATGATAACCAAAGTTATCTGTTAAATGTACATGACCTATGATTCCTGATTTAAGAAGATCTTTAACTTGTGAATCAACCCATTTTTTGAATTCTTTGTCTGTACCATCAAAATATTTACGCCACATATTTAAATGACCAATGTCAAATGTTGCTTTTATCCTTTCTTTTGCTATTTCTTTTGCTTTGTCTCTGTCTATGTTTTTTTGTTTTACTAGTTTATCTTCCATAGCACTTCTTGATTCTTGAACTAACTTTTTAAGTTCTTGAGGATGACTACCATAAATTTCAGGGGTCCAATTTTCTGGGACTATGGTTATAGGTCTTTTTAATCCTCTTTTTTCTTCAACTTCGAAACCATACATTGCTGCCCTTGCAATTGCATCTGCTGATTGTTTTACTCCATACTCTTCAATAGGCTTTATTCTTTCTAATTCTCTTTTAATTTGATGAGCTTGCTTAGAAGAAGCTAATGCTCCCTCCCTCCATCTTTCAATTTCTCTTACTGATTCATCCAATCTATTGGAAAGAAATTTTTCTGGATTTTCTATAAATTTATTAAATTCTTTTGGATTTTCCGGAGGAGGCATTAAACCTCTATCTTTAAGGTTTAGAATTAAATTATCTTTTGCCTCTTGTTCTCTCCCTTCTTTTAATTTTTTTTCATAACTTTCTTTAACTTGATTTAAAACATTAATTGCTTTTTCTATTTCTTTTGCTCTCTGATCATAAAATTGAGCATCTGCTTCTTGAGCTTCTATTTGTCTTCTTTGAAATTGCTCATAGAAATATTTTCCAACATTATTATTGTATTTTTTTTGGACATCTTCTGGGAGTTTGTTAAATTCTTTTTCAAAATCTGCAAAAGTTCCTGTTTTCATTTTTATTTTTCCTTCTGAATCTCTTTCGAAATCGATAATTCTTCCTTTTTCATCTCTTATTTCTTTTTGTGGTAATGGAATTTCTATGTCCCTTCTTAAAGAGACAACTTGCCCTGTTCTTTCATCAACCAATGGAATGATTGCTTTTTCCTTTTCATCTGGATATTGCATGAATTTTTCCTTTTCATAATATTCTACAATAGACCTAGGAAATTCTTGTGCATGTAAAACTACGGGGCCGCCTTCTGCTGTGTCTGCTGCAAATTCTATTGCTTTTTTTACCTCTGTTAATGCTTGCTCTTTTCTTTCTGCAGAGAATCCTTGTTCTCCTATCCCTGAAATAGCTACATTTGGAGTCGCATGTGTAGATAATTCAACTTCATTTATTTTTGATAGCTGTCTTATCGCTTCTCTTTCAGATTTTGAAACAGATTCTGGAGTCCATGAAGTTGGTTGACCTCTAAATCCTTTACCTTGACCCATAAACCCAAGTTCTACTTTAGATGCCCCTACAAAAATGTTTCCCCTTAAACCTTGTAATGGGTCACCTATACCATGAGATATTCCAATTTGCTGTGGATTTATATTTATTATGTCTTCTTTTCCTTTACTTCTATCCATTGAGTGCCAATAATCTGTATTCCAATAACTTTCTTCCATTTTACTTCTAATCTATCTAAAATAAATGTTTATATATAAAACTTTCGTGAAGAAAATAGTTAAGAAATTCCCGTTATGTATTTTTTCTTTTGTTTTTCTAAACGTTTTTCTGGATTTATTAAATTTTGCTCTTCTTCTAAAGTTAATCTATCAACAGATATTTTTGGTTCTGATTTATATTCTTGCTGTTTTCTTGCTTCAGGAGATAAATACTTAGTTTCTAATTTTTCTAAACCATATATCTCTTCTGGTTTCTTTTCTGTTCCATATAATTGTAATGGTGTTTCTTCTTTTTTTTGTTGTGCTTGTATAACCTCTTGTTCAACAATGTTTTCAAGAGGAGATTCTTCTTTCTTTTCTTGTGATTTTTTTGATTCTAATAATTTTATACTTTCTTCGATTAATCTTTGTTCATCTTTTATTTCTTCTATTAAAGTCAAAATTTGTTCATTTTCTTTACCCTTCTTCTCTTTAAGTAGTGGTTCTAGAACATCTAATTTTTGCCTTGGAGTAAGATTTTTTAATAGATCTTTTATTTTTTTCATTATGGGACTAACATGCCGTGGGTTTTTTTGAATATATCATATAAAACAAATGACTGTGCCTTTGCCATATCCATTGCAACTTTTTTTTGTATATCTTCTGATTTTTTAATAGATCTAGGTTTTCCTGTAGTTTTTGAAAAAATTCCTTGGATTCCTTTAAATACAGATGCAAATGGCGTAAATATTGATCCAGGTTCTTTTTTTGATGTTTCTTCTTTTTTTTCCATTAGTTCTCCTGCTTGCTCTAAATATTTTTGCAATTCATCGCCTATTGCATTTAATGAGTCGCTTAATGACGGTATTAAATCTTCTATTTCTGTAAATGTTTCTTTATCTTTTGCAGCTATATACTTTTTTATGTCTTCTTCTGTTAATGCGTATCCGAGAATTTTAATTTCAGTTCTGCCAGTATGAATTGGGCCTCTTTGGAATTCTTTTTGAAATGCCATTTGTGGCATAGCAAGGTGATTTAATCTTATTATTAAACAAGGATAGTATTTACTAAATTCAAATTCTTCTTCGTAACCTTCTTCTGTTGTGTAAATATATTTTTTTCCTACTGCAAGTAATTCAAGTTCTGTTTGTGCAGATTCGAATGTGCTAGCAACATATGGTGTTTCTGCTGTAGACATAGATTGTAATTGTTTTACTGCTTTTAGATAAGGTTTTACCCAGTTAATGTATAGTTTTATGTTATTAAAATGCATTCTTAAATATTTTAAGATAAAGTTTTTTCTGTCTGTGATCTCTTTTTCTGTTTTTTCTTTCCATACTAAAAATTGGAATAATTTTCTTTCAAGGACTTCACGAACTTTTCTATTTATTCCTTGCCCTTTTAGTTTATTAACTTCTTTTACTACTGATTCTTTATCTCTGGGATTTACTGTGAAAAATAAGTCTGGTAGTGTAGCAAACCCTACTTGTGATGCTAAACCAAATACTGATGCTGGATTTTTTGTACCTCCTTCTACTAAATCTATCCATATGCCCTTTAATGCTGTTACAGCATCTCTTTTTCCTTTATTAAACCCATCATAATATTCTAATCTTTCATCTATAATTCTTAATTCCCTAATAATTTGAAATGTATCTTTGATCATTTTACCTATTGTTGCCATATATTGAGAGACTTTGTCTTGCTGAATACCCTTTCTTTGTTCTTGAGAACCCCATAAAGATGATGCTTCACCAGCTGCGTAGATATCTTTTACTTTGAATATTTTATCTATTGACAGACCAAAGCCAGTTGTTGTTCTAAGAAAATTGAGAAACCAATAATAATGTGCTTCTACTCCTGAACGTATGCTTTCAACAATAAGATTACAACCTTCTGGGCCACATTTGCTTCCAGCATAGCCTTTTTCTATTAGTTTATCCGCTTCGCCTTTTTTGAATAAGAAGCTTTCTTTTTCTTCTGGTTCTTCTTTTTTAATTCCTAATAATCTTGTTATAAACCATTGTTTTTTTTCCATTTTTATAAAGATTTATAAATTAACTTGATATATAAATTTTTTCATGGAAAAGTGGTTAATTTCTTTAAACTTGATTGTATTAGATCAGATAACTAAATATTATTTTGGCAGTACAATAAATTATGGTGCCGCATTTGGCATTTTACAAGGCTGGAAATGGCTGTTTATTTTAGTTTCTATATTTATGTTAGGATTTTTGTTTTATTATAAAGATAAGATTAAAGGATATGGCGTTATTGGATATTTGTTGTTATTTGCCGGTATTATTGGAAACTTAATTGATAGAATTTATTTAGGATATGTAAGAGATTTTATTGATCTTGGATTTTTTCCTAGTTTTAATTTATCTGATACATATAATACAGTTGGAGTTTTAATATTAATTATTTATCTTTGGAAGAGATAAAAATATTGGCTAGAATGATATTAATTAATTTTTAACTTATATCAATAATAGTAATCGATAATCTATTTCTAGAATCAAGACTTGAAAGTTTATTAGATTCTGATTGGGGGGGTGGCTAGATTAAGCTATTTTTCTAGCAAATATTTCAATCCATTTAGTCCCAGAATCATCAGCAACATCGGAGGATACAACTTCAAAATTCGTTTTTGTTAATAAATTATGTAACTCTTCTTCTTTAAAAAAAGAATAAAATCTTGGTGAATTATTATATTTTTTCTTGCTAATAATTTTTTCACCCTCTCCTTCTTTCGTTGCAATAAAGATTATACCATTATTTTTTAGTATCCTGTTAAATTCATTTAATACTTCTGTAGTTTTTAATTTGGGAACATCTGACAAAGATGCCATACACCAAAGTCCATCAAATAGTTCATTTGGAAAAGTTGTTTTAGTAAAATCCATTTTTTCAAATTTTGCATTGGGGTATCTTTCTCTTGCTTCTTGTAATAAACCTTCAGAGATATCAATTCCAATTGCTTCACAATTTTCCTCTGTAAAATAAACTACATCACGGCCTGCACCACAACCAATATCAAGAATTTTTGCCTTTTTTGGAAGACTTGTAATAAATTTATTTATTTGATATTGGAAAGACTTTTGATTAGTATAATCTGCATAGATTTTAGCATATTTGTTGTAGGTTTCTATTGAATTTTTAATTAGATCCTCCATATAAATATTGAAATTTTTGTAGTTTAAAATGATTTTGATAGCAAGATTTAAATTTTTATAAATTATATAAAATATATGCTATTTAAGAACAGAAGAAGGGCAATAATATTTCTTACATCATTATTGATTTTACTACTTTATATTACAAGAAGTTTTTCTATAGTGATTCCTTTTTCTCTTACTATAATTGCTTTATTGTTATTTAATTATATAGATAAAAGTTTTAAGTTTAATTTCCCCGAGATATTTTATTATTATGTTTTTATTATATTCTTATTTGGGGCTATACTTGGCCCAGGAAATCCTCCTTTAGGTTTTTATTATAAACAAACTTTTTATGACAAGATATTACACAGTATTGGCCCTTTTATGATGAGCTCTATTCTGTTTTTTATTTTAAATAGACTAAATATTACATTAAAGTGGAAGTTATTAATGACAGTTGGATTGGTTTTCGGGATTTTGGGTTTATTTGAAATAGGAGAATATTTATCTGATGCATGGTTTGGAACTTTAAATCAGGGTGTTTATTTATATGATGTTGTTGCACAGGTTAAATTTAAATTAGTAACAGATCCCTTAACCGATACTATGAGGGATCTTATTTTTGGATTAATTGGTAGTGGTGCTTATGTTGGTTATAAAACTTTAAGAGTTTATTTAAGTTATAAAAAAATTTAAATTATTTTATCTACCTTTATTTTAGAATTGGATTTTCTAATAAAGAATAAATTTTATCTAATTTTTTTAAAATTGTTTTATTATTTTTGATTTATTAAGAGGGCGCGACGTACTCCAAGCGCGGAGCCCGAGTCCTGAGGATTCCAGTCGCAATAGAGGTAAACCCAAATGGAGTACGCGCAGAACCTCCCGACATAACCATCACGAGGATACCAATAGTAGAGAGTTCCTTTTGGAGTGTTTTTTGATGGT
>CAZPBI010000083.1:1842-6306 GCA_964584825.1 Candidatus Woesearchaeota archaeon | reverse complement strand
GGGCATCCCGGTTCAAATATAAGGATTGCATCCTTATCAACCTGCATTCCAGTGAAAATCCGGGTCGCGGCGATCTATCTTTTTGGTTAATTTGATGGGATGTACAATGGAAATGAACGAGTTAGGATTAGAAACTAACTTTTGCCCGAATAATCAAATATCTACCAGAAATGTTTAACTTTTTATGGGCTTATCGGGCAAAGTCGTTCTAATAGGAAAGCATTTAAATGTTAGTATCTCCTAAGATTGTGATTAAAATGAATGAAATAAAAGTTCCAATTGTGATTAATGAAGAAAAACTGAGCACTGGTAAAAAGATCTTTGTAGCTCATTGCGACGTATTGAATGTTTCTTCTCAAGGTAAAACCTTTGAAGAAGTCAAAAAAAACATAGAAGAAGCCAGAAATATTGAAGTAGAAGAATGCCCTGATAAACTTGATCTTATTATTCAGGAAGCTCAACCAGTAATAACCTTTGTGGATGTTATAAAAGATGCCAAAACTTCCAGTGCTATCAGGAAAGCAGCTTGTTAAGATATTATCAAAACTTGGCTTTGTCTACAGTAGAACAACTGGGAGTCATGCTGTTCTTATCAAAGAAGTTCAGAAAAAGATCTGCGTCTCCGTTCCATTACATCCAGAATTATCAAGAGGCGTTCTCTTAAGCATTATTAATAAGGCAGGGATAACGAGAGAAGAATTAGAACGATTAAAATAGTGATGCTGGAGCTTTTACTATGTAGTAGCCTAGTTCTTAGCCATTATATTCATCTTCCAGTCGCGGCGATATCATTTTTAGAGACGATCGCCAAACAGAAAACTATATAATTAAGGAAATTCTTACTTTTCTTATGGAAGCTAAAATTGTAAAAGTTACAGATAAAGGGCAGATTTCTCTACCAGTTACTATAAGAGAGTCTATAGGTATTGAGAGGGGAGATGAATTGCTTATGATAAAAAGTGGAAGAACAATTTTAATAGAGAAATTAAAAAAATCTGATTTTAGGAATTTATTAAAACATTCTGAAAAAGTTGCTGAAAAATTATGGAGCAATGAAGAAGATGAAATCTGGAATAATGTTTGAACAAGGGGATATTATAATTGTTCCATTTCCATTTTCTGATTTAAGTGGAACAAAACAACGTCCAGTTCTTATTCTATTGAAATCAGAATATAATAGACATACGATTGATCTTATCACTTGTGGCATTACTTCAAATCTTAAAGATATAGATTACTCTATTTTGATTGATAATGAAGATTTAGAAGATGGAAAAATACCAATAAAAAGCAGAATAAAGGTTGATAAATTATTTACCTTAGAAAAAATTATTGTAAAAAAAAGGATTGGAAAAGTAAATAACGAAACTTTTGAAAAAGTTAAGAAAGAATTTATAAACTTAATATAAGAAGAAAGGCTTTACGTTAAAATTGCTTCGCAGGGTCGCTGTGATAATTTTATAATCATCAAAAATGTGATAGTAACAAAAATGGAAAATAATGTAGAAGTATGAGATAGATTTTGGATGACCAAAGGAGAACGAATTGAATGGTCTCAAGAAGGTGTTATGAATTCCCATAAAGCAAATATTTTATAAAAGAAAAATAGTATTCCTTTTTATGCTAGGTCCAGTTAAACAAATTTTAGGAATTGTTGTTACTTTATATGACTTTTATTACCGCATCACACCTAAAGCAGTTAAACTTAATCTATCTGCTACCTTGATTAATTCATCTTCATTAATAGCTTCTAAAATAACACATCCATTATCATTATATATATCATTCTTTTCACCAATCTTAAACATAATCACACTTTTAGATTCTGTAACATTATTACATGTAACTGTTGGTAAATCATTGCCGTCTAATTTATTTAATAAAGCAGGATAAGTAGGTAAATTAAATAAAAATGGATTTTCCAAATACTTATCTATCTCAGCAAAAGCAATTGTAGCCTTCGATGATAATCCAGGATCCATTGTTATATAAATCTCTTTTTTAATTAAATCTTCTTTTAATCCACTATAAACATTAATATTCTCTAAATCTCTTGGATGATACCTACTATTTATAACAAAGGGTTGTGCATTCTCATTTATAAAAAACTTAATCTGGTACAAAGGTAAACCATTTTTATTACCCTCGTAAATACTAAATCCATTATACTCAAAAAATTTACTAGAATAAAGATATTTTTGGTATAAAATCAAGCCAAATATACCTAAAACAACTAAAGATAAAATAATACCAATAACAAATCTATTTTGTTTGTCAGTATTCATAAAAGAGCCTCTAATTTAATCTTCTCTGCCACCTTTAAAAAATGTTCTACATCCCCTGTTATTGCGACACAACCCTCATCTTCCTGTATAATATTATTACCCTCATCAATCTTTATAACTAAAACTTCATTTACTTTTGCATTATTGCAATCAATTACTGGCAATTCTTCACATCCTTTCTCATCTTTAGGACAAGCTCTCACAACAGGAATATTAGTCAAAAATGTTAAAACTTGTCTAAAATAATTTATTTCACTATCTCTATTTAACATAGGACTTGCAGTTAAATAAATTTTTTTATTATTAAGTATTTTATTTAATAACTCTCCTAAATAGACCTCATCTAAAACTCTAGGATCATACCTAAATTCTATTCTTTGTTTATTTTTAAAAGTAAACCACCCATTCCCATCAAATGTAAAATAATAGTCTTTATATTTAATCTTTTCATTTAAATTATTAGAATTAAATGAACCTATTATAACACCAAATACACTAAAAATCATCAAAAAAGCAATAAATAAAGGTATAAACAATTTTTTCTTTGATACTACCATCTATTTCATTAATATTATATACTTAAAAGTATTTTGCTATTAAAATAATTAAAAAAGATAAAAATTTACCTTTTTACAGGTTTAAGCTCAACTCTAGTAAACTTAATATGTCCTTTCTTTCCTTTTCCCTTCCCTTTAAATAAGAAGTATCCTATCGCAGCAGCTATAATTATAATTAATATTACTACCCACATTGTAGTAGATACCCCTTCACTAGGTCTTACACCAGTATCCCTTCTCTCTCCTTCTCTTCTTTCTGGGGTTGTTACTTCTTCTCCAGGTTTAGCAGGTTGACTTATTAAATCTGCACCAGCTAATCTATCTAATGTCACACTAGCTCTTCCACTTGCTATATTATTTAAAGTGACTTTAATGTCATTATTACCATCTCCACTTAAATCAACTTCTTTAGATTCACCTAAACCCAAGGTTACCTCTATTGGCTCAGAGCTGAACACTATAGTAATACTATTCTCAGTTACAACCTTAAACTCCATATTATGCCTTGTAGTTCCATCTAAGGTGAAATCTTTAGTTGTTCCTTGTCTACCAGATGCAGTTACTGTTTCTTTAACCTTTAAATCATAATCTGGTTTAGCTAATGCTTCCTTACTAGGAGCACTTGCTCTGGCTCTAACATCAAATTCTTTGCTTGTACTTTGCTGATTTCCTGAATAATCTGTAGCAGCACATTCTACTTTATAAGTACCAGAAGCAGCTAAATCAGTATCTTTGAATGTCTTTTCAGTTACATCTGTAAATGTATCGACATCTCCATTAGGCTTTGTAAGTTTTATAGTATTCTTGGCAGTATCAATACCAGAAGGTCCATTATCGCTATTAGCACATGTGACTTTCTGCTCCCCTCTTATAATTAACTTATCGTCTTCATCACTTGTCTCTAATGTTATAGAAGGTTTATTATTATCTATTATAATATTAATCACGCTAACATTAACATTACTATTGCTTGTATTAGGAGCTACACTATTATTAGTAGCAAGTAACCATACAGTATAATTACCATCTACTATGCCAGCAGTATCATTTGTTATATTTAAATTATTTATTGCATTATTGGTTCCAAGAGTAGTATTAGTTCCACTAGTATTCATTAATAACCAAGTTATATTTGTAGTCATATTAAAGTCTTTAAGAGTAGCATTAAAATTTATACTACCAGATATGTTTTTACTTATATTTGGGTAAATTATAGCTACTCCTGAAGCTGTTAATTCTTCTACTATGAAGATATTATAGCCTACAGTTGTACTTCCATTTACCCCAGGTTGGCCACCAACAGTAAGGTTAGGACCAAATGATTGATTACCATTAGAATAGTTTATTGCAATTAGGGTTAAATTATATCTACCCCATCCAAGTGTAGCAACAGCAGTCCAGTTCATAGTCATATTAGCAGTTGTATTTGAATTTACAACTTGTATTGTTGTATTTACACCTGCATTATCTTGAATTCTCCATGTAACATTATGCGTTACATTACCTGCTCGCAAATTTGCATTTAGGCTTGTAGAATCTAAATTGAAAAGTCTTGAACCATTAGCAGGAGCTGCAATATCAACACCACCACAGTTGATAGTAGCCTCGGAACCAATACAATC
>CAZPBI010000083.1:0-1832 GCA_964584825.1 Candidatus Woesearchaeota archaeon | reverse complement strand
ACCATTTGCAGAATCAATTATGTTCATAGCTCGATTCGTTAAAGGAGTACTAAGCACAAAAACCACAGAGAAAGCAACTAATAATATAGAAAATATAAACAAAAATAACCTCTTATTCATTTATTCCACCTCGAGTTTATTTATAATAGATAATTATAATGCTTTAAATATTTAGCTATAATCTCTCCTATTTAAATGTTTCGTGTCATTCAATATTAAAATATTAATACAATTATAATTTAATATACATATTAAATAACAATTATAACACAAAACTTTAAAATAACTCTAAAAACTTAAAATATCATGTTATATTTACTTTATTTAGCACCATTAGCCTCATTTTTAGTAACATTATATGCTACCAACATACTAATAAGATACTTAAAAAGAATAGATTTAGTTGTAAAAGACCAAAATAAAGAAAATAAACCATTAGTTCCTTTATCAGGTGGTTTAGCAGCAATGTCAGGAATTCTCATAGGTCTAATGTTATATATTTTTATTTTGACATTTATTTACAAACAACAAACCCAAATAAATGAAATTTTGGCAGTCACAACAACACTAATGTTAATTACATTCATAGGTTTTTTAGATGATATAATCATAAACAAAACAAAAGATTCTTCAGTAGGGTTAAGACAATGGCAAAAACCATTACTAACACTAACAGCAGCAATACCCTTAATGGTAATAAACGCAGGAACGTCTCAAATATTAATTCCATTCTTTGGAATTGTTGATACAGGTTTAATTTATCCGTTATTTCTAATCCCAATAGGTGTAGTAGGAGCATCCAATATGGTAAATTTACTAGCAGGGGTAAATGGTTTAGAAACTGGTATGGGAATTGTATACATAGGTTCTTTAGGGTTATATGCATATATTAATGCAAGGCCGATTGCAGCAGCAATAGCAGCAATAACATTTGCTTCACTAATTGCCTTCTATTATTACAACAAATATCCCGCAAAAATTCTTCCAGGAGATTCATTAACATATTTATTAGGAGCATCTTTAGTTTGTATTGCAATTATAGGCAATATAGAAAAAGCAGCAATAATATCTTCAATACCTTTCTTCTTAGAATTCTTATTAAAAGCAAGAAGCAAATTCAAAGCCCAAAGTTATGGTTACTATGATAATGGGAAAATTCATTCTATACACAACAAAATTTATTCATTAATCCATCTATTTACAATAAAACCAAGATTTACAGAAAAACAAATTACTTACATTTTTATCTTTATTCAATTAATTTTTTCTTCATTAATTTGGGTAATCTAAATGATAAAAAAATTATGGAACTATGGAAGAAAAGATAGTTTAATTAGAGATAGTTTTTTATTATTTACAGCTTCATCCATAGTTAATATTGGAGCATTTTTATTTCATTTTATTATGGGTAGATTTCTTGGTCCTATAAATTATGGAATCTTAGGAGCTTTATTAACAATCTTATACATAATTAATGTTCCTATAAATGTCATACAAACAATAATCACAAAATTTGTTTCACAATTTAATACAAATAAAGAAGAAAAGAATATCAATTTTTTAATAATAAGATCGCTAAGAAAATTCTTTATTTTAGGTATAATTTCCTTAATTATAGTAATCTTAATTTCTCCAGTAATAGCAAATTTCCTTCATATCACAACATTAAATATCTTAATCTTAAGCCCAATAATATTATTTTCAGTTATACTACCAATAGTAAGAGGTAATTTACAAGGTCTACAAAAATTTAAGCTATTAGGATTAAATTTAGTATCAGAAATAACAATAAAATTATTTCTTGGAATTTTATTAGTTTATCTAGGATACAA
>CAZPBI010000082.1:0-6452 GCA_964584825.1 Candidatus Woesearchaeota archaeon | reverse complement strand
GAAGACTGAATAGAAATAATTTACCTAAGCGCAATTCAGCTGATCTATTTTCACTTTTTGCCCTTTCATCTGCATTCAGTTTTTGTATTCGAGCGAAAGTAATTTCATTTGCTTTATCAATAGTTCTATTATATGTCCATGTATTTCCTTCTGCCAAAGGAAAATATCTTTTTTCTTCTTCTGTAATTAATGAATCAAGCTCTTTAAATGGCTTTGCGATCTTAAGTGCTTGCAGTACGGGTTGGGGTTGGTATACTTCTATTTCTTTATCTAAGAGATTAGAATATATTTTCTTAGGGGGTTCTTGCTGGCAATAGGCATTATTTTTGTCTAAAAAATCAGTATAAGTTAATGTACTAGCTATACACATGGGCGCTATTTTTCTAAATAAATTTTTTACATTTCTCATTTTAACTTCCAATGGGTATTAGTTATTCATTAAGTCTTATGGCTTAAGACCCATTCTTTCTGACCACCAGCTAGGTTCGCATCTTCCAGCTATTGTTAGGCAAAGGCCAATTAATCTTTTGTTTTCATTAAACTCGCCTATTAGCACTGCACTCTCATTTTCAGAATACCATCTTCTATGTCCGCCTTGATAATCGTAGCTCGATCCTTCAGGACATTCCGTAGTGTTAGGGTATCTGCTAATAAACTTACTTAAACTATCCCCCATTTTTATTCCCTTATCAGTTATTCCTTCCCATTCTGGGCCTAGAAAAATATGACCAAGTTGGTTATATGACCATAATAAATGAGTCCCATTATTGGTACTCCTCATCTCTAACGTATCGCCATATCCACCATAGTGATTGTCATAGATATCAAAATCTCTACAATTAGCAAGGTCCCTAATATCCTCTGTTGTTAAGGGCAAAATGCCAAATCCACTATAATTATTTCTGAAGAAAAGCATAGAATTCTGATTTACACATAAATTTTTTAGAGGCAAGACTCCGCAACTAGGTACAAAATTCAATACCAAGCCACAAAGGCTAGTTTTAAGAAGTTTTTTAATTTTTCTCATTTTCTTATTAAAATGCCTCCAAATTGATAATCGTTACCTTGTTGGCTTCCTAAAGGATCAAAAATAGAATCAAAAACTTTTCTTTTAATTTCATTTGGTATTTCTTTATCAATGTAATTAAATTTTTCTGGTTCTATCCTAGCAAAATCAACTCCTCCCATAAAGTAGTGTGTTTTTAGTATATACTGACCAGAAGCTGTTGTTTTAGTAAAATTATATTCTCCTTGTTGATAAGATCTAACATATTCATCAAAAATTTCTTTAGGGTTCCACTTTCTTGCACATTCAATAAGTAACTTATTATTCTCTTCCTCTTCTAGTTCATTTAGGTTCAAAATTTTCACAATCTTTTCACCTTTAGGCGGGGCGAAGACCATTTTTCCACTTTCAAGCAAGTACACTGCCATGGGGGCGGGACGTTCTCTATAACTATGAGAAACCATAGAAGAAAAGGATGAGGGGAGTACCACTTGCGAACTGCTTAATAAATGCTTTTCATAACATTCAGCCATTATTCTTGCATAATAAACTTGCCTTAATTCTGCAAATGTGTCATCATTATTTACTGCTCTTATTATTTCAGGAAGGATAAGATTTTTTGTTATTTGTTCACTCTGCAAATTTCTATTCCCACTTTTTTGACCAATAGAGTTTAAGTATTCTGATTCAAGTTTCACATCTAATTTTGCATCTACTATGTATATTTCTGTTGGTGTAGCGTATAAGTCTATCTTTCCAGGAACAATCCATAGCCTATTGCTTATAGAAACATTGCCCACCATTTTAGCCAATTCATTCCAATATTTTTCACCTAGAATAGTATTAGGGTGACTGAATTTTGCAAATTCTTTTTTAAGTTGCAGATCTTTTTGGAGCATAATTAAACCAGCATCTGTTTTTCCCAATCTTTCCTCTATAATACGGTTAGGCTCTGCTGGATTTAGGTTAACCCAAAAAATATCGTCTGGCAAAATAACAAAGTTGAGAAAAGATTCTAGAGATAAAGGACAAGACGATTCTACACTGACATTTCCTTTATCAGATTGTGTAGCTTTAAATGAATAACCGAAATAGTGCACATCGCCAATTTTGTCTTGTGTTACATAATTAAACACAACACTCCCAAAATCAATACCTCCATGATCTGCTTTTACAGCATCCTTTGAATCAGGGTGAGGTACATATTTTTTATTTTTTACATCACTAGGGATAGGAAGCTGGTTAAGCTTACTTTTCTCTTTAGTTCTATTAGTGTGAGATGGTCCTGTTAGATCAGATATAAATTCATTTAGGGTACTCCTAAATCTAGGTGCCCACCATGCATGAACTGCTTTCTCTCTGAAGTATTCTTTTGTAGTTGCCCAAGGTATATCCTTACCTGCAGGAAAAATACCTTTATTTCCTATTGTTGGTAATGAAAATTTATTCATTATCTCATTTGGAGTGTACATCTTCACTGAAACATCATGATCCTTTATTTTTTGTGCGACCTCATCAATTGTGCTGCCATTAACAACTGGAGAATTAAGTTTGATAATATTTATATCCCAGTCAGATTTTGCCCAATTTTCTGCTAATGTATCTAATCCTTGATGCATATTTTCCAAAAATCCCTGTTTATCTCTTCCGCTAAGTTCAATGTCCAGTTGGCTGGGGCTTAATCTTTTTTCATGTATCATATAAGGGATGCGCACAGGTAGAGAGGTCATTACTTCGCCAAAACTACTTTTTACTGCAGGATCTAGCATAATAAATGTAGCATTTGGATTGTTTGATATAAATTCAGGATGCTCTTCTAGATAACTCATAAGAGATGGGCATCCTGCGCTGTAACAGTAAAAAACATTGCCTTCTCCTTTAATGTCTTTTATTGAATTATGTATAGAAATTTTATTTTGTTCCCAGCCCCTATGTCCGCCATCAGGCATATTAACCTTAACTACATTATATTCACTATCTACCCTTGTTGCCAAATCATTCGAAGAATTTTGGTCCTGGTTCCTTCCGGGGGCAATAACAAAATATTTTTCTTCCTGTTTTTTTTCAGTTGTTTGTTTAGCTTGTGTTTTTGGCTGTTCATATTTGGTAGATTGGGCTAAGGTGTAACTATTCAATAAGCTAGCTATTGTAAAAGAGCCCAAAATTAACTTGTTTTTTACACTTTTTGTTATTTTATTTAAGATGGGCATAATAATCATGCTATATCTACATGTAGCAAATATTAAAAAGATTATATCAGAATTTTTACGGAAAATAGAAAAAAATATAAACTATAAATGATTTTAGGAAAAAATATGGAAACTAAGCTTAATAATAATTTATTCATAGGAGAAATGAAAAGTGGTGATTCTAAAGAGAAGGAAATGTTGGATTTAAAGGATAGAAAGATTTTATATGAATTAAGCAGAAATGCACGTTTTTCTTATACAACAATAGGGAGATTGGTTGGATTAAGTAGAGAGGTTGTGGAGTATAGGATAAAAAGGCTTATTCAAAATGGTATAATCCCAGGTTTTATGACTTTAGTTGATATCACTAAAATAGGGTATTTGAGAAGTTTGGTCTTTATAAAATTTCAAAATCTTGATGATAGTAAGGAAAAGATGTTGATAGATTGGTTAGTTAAAAATAATGATATTATTTGGGTTGCAACTTGTACTGGTAATTGGGATATGGGTTTGATAATTAAAAGTAAAGATTTAGAAGGATTATATGATGTTTTTAATCGATTAAAGACTTTTGCTGGTGTTAATATTATTGATTATATAATACTAAATGAAATCAGCAATATTCAATCTTCTTTGAAATTTTTTATAGATGGTCTAGATTATACTAGCAAGAAAATAGAAAGAGATTCTGGAAGTTTCCAAAGATATTTTTATTTAAAGGATAGTAAAGTTCCTCACTTAAAAGATAAAGAGAAAAAAGTTTTAAGTGTTTTAGTGAATGATGCTAGGGCAAATATTAAGGAGGTTGCAAAAAGAGTTGGTTGTGATGTAAATACTGTTACTAGTATAATAAAAAAATTAATTATGAGCGGTATTATTTATGGTTTTGTTCCTCAGGTGAGTCTATTTAAATTGGGCTATCAATGGCATTGGATTTTTTTAAGGTTTTATAATTTGAATGAAAAAAATGAGAATAAGATTTTGAGATATTTCCAAATACATCCTTACATTGTATGGTGCGTTAAACACGTAGGTAATTGGGATATGCAAATCTCTGTTTTTGCGCATAATAGTAATCATTTTAGAGATATTTATAATGAAATAAAGAGAGAATTTTCTGATATTCTAGTGCTGCATGATAGTGTAATGATATTCGATCAATATAAATATTCTTTAAGTTTAGATTAGATTTTCTTTTCTAGTACTATAAAAGCTCCCTTAAATAAGATGAAAAATTGCCTTATCAAACACAAGAGGTGCAAACTCATATCTATCTTTTAAGTTACAGAAGTCTATTTTTCTTTAAGAACCTTATTATTTCTTCTTCAAACTTATCGAAATCTCCTAATCTTTCTGAAAGAAGTTCAAAAACAAGTTCATCTTTTACAACACCATACTTATGTACTAATAGGTTTCTAAATCCTTTCATATTTGTTAGGATGTTTCTCATATTTTGAGTTATTATTTTTTTATCTTCTAATTTTGTAAAGACGTCTTCTTCATCGATAGGAATACCTAGTCTTAAACTTGAAAGTAGGAGGTTACATATGTCTAAAACAGTTTCTATAGAGATCTGGAGAAGTCTTTCACTAGCCCTTTTCTTTTCTATTGATGATTTATATTCAGTATATTCTATTGGTTTTATTTTTTCTAATTCTTTTAAATATCCTTCTAGCTCATCAAATTTTGTAAGTATTCTTTCTCTATCCATCTTCAACCTTTTTTAGACACATGTAATAAACTTTCTTGAAATAGTCGAAGTCTTTTATAGTTTGAAATGCAATCTGATATAGCATGTCTTCATTTTTACATAATAAAATTTTTCCTTCTTTAAGCACCCTGATTCTTATATACAAAGGGAGTTGCTGGAATACTTGGAGATCTATTTTAGTATTTGTATGTTTTAAGAAATCAAATCTTTTTCTTGACATACTTATATTAGATAATTTTTTGTTTAAGAAAAGGCATACATCAAGATCTCTATAAAATTTCCCTCGTGTAGCAGATCCGAATAAAGCTACTGCTATGATATCTTTATCCTTTTTTGCTTTTTCTAATATTGGTTTTATCATTTTTGTGTTCATACTTGGTAGAAGCTTTTTATTACTTAAATACTTAATGGATTGAAAATTCTCTTTTCATTATTTCATAATTTGAATGAAAAAAATGAGAATAGGGTTATTTCCAAACACAAATTTTCTGATATTCTAGTGCTGCATGATAGTGTAATGATATTCGATCAATATAAATATTCTTTAAGTTTAGATTAGATTTTACTTTCAATAACTGCACAAAACCCTTCTGCTGAATTAAAAGTCTTTCTTTCTTTTTCATAAAAGGTTGATGAATAAAGTGGAGGTAACATTATTCTACTATTTCTTTTTCTTTTTAAAAACTTATTATACAGGTGTTCTTCTCGTAGAAGCATGGTAGTTCTTAAAACCTCTTCTTCATTATGTTTATGCCATATAATCTCATCATTATCGCCATGAGTAGGTAAATGTTCTGGAATAGGTAAACGTTCTTGAGTTAGCCTAAATTCGTAAACTCCATTTTTATGTCTTATGTATATATAATCTTTATTTACTTTATATTTTAATTTATCTGCAATATATTTTACAAACATATTAGGTAATTTATCTGATAAGGTTATTCCGTGGGATGTGTTATACATGATAGTATCTAATCCTTTTGATCTAGCATATTCCGTCACTGAGTTATCTATTAATTCCATTAAACTCCATCCATTTTTTAATTTTATTTTTTCTATATTCTTTTTTCCTATAACGCCTTCCACTAATAAAATTGGTTTATTATCATCTTGCATGATGAATAATATGGCCTTAGCGACTATTTCGTTAAATTCATTGTTTTTAAATCCACCGATAGATATTATATCTACGTTCTTGTCGAGCAGATAATAAGATGAAGCATACGGAAAGATTTTACTGGTTATATCTATACAACTACCGCAACCATCTTGTAAGAGCCATGGTGTGAATTTGCTGTAACAAACAGCTAAAGAATCGTGGTCTGATGGGATGATGGATTTTTGATAATGTCCCAAATTTTCATTTATATTATTTATAATCTTTTCATATACTTTGAAATCAGAAAAATTGATAGAGTTAGTAATACCTTCCCACTCAATTCTATACTGTACAAAATCTGCCCATTTATAGTCGATCAAATCGCTTTTATTATTTGTGAGATAATTTATAAACTCTTGATTTAACACACATAAATTTTCAGTTATA
>CAZPBI010000081.1:0-6573 GCA_964584825.1 Candidatus Woesearchaeota archaeon | reverse complement strand
CAAATCTAAGATAATAATCTTGTAAATGTGGTACAATTGAAGGTTTACTAAGTTTGACTAAATTCATTTCATTTCCATTTTGTTCATAAACATGATCTCTGTACTCCAATCTTGCGCACTGGGGCTCAGAATATATTACTGCAACAAGACCATCATCTTCATTAGAACGAATTACATTTCTATAGATTATATCTCTAGTCTCTATATGTTGCCCCAAGCTATCATATATCCTTTTTCTCCTATATTCATTTCTAAAAACTAGATTAACCTTCATAAATTCATCGACACATGCATCCAGATAATCTCGTTTTGGTTTGTACATAAATATTATAACTACTACATAGTTTATAAATTTTTCTATTTGTCGTTAGCTGAGATGATTAATTCTATTTTCTTAACAACATTTTCTATTAAGAATTCTTCTTTAAACTTATAATTTCCTTTTTCTTTTAAAGCTAATTCCATTTTATTTTTTAATTCTTCAATATTTCTTGTTTTTACTAGGTATTTTTTATCAATCAAATAAGGAATCTCGCCAACATTAGTTGCTACTATTTTTGTTTTAGATACTAATGCTTCAACAATTGTATGTGGCATGCCTTCAGATAATGAAGGAAGAACAAATAAATCAACAAAGGGCAAGAATTGTTCTGGCTTTTGGTTTCCTAAAAATAAAACTCTGTCTTGAATTTTTAATTTTTTTGTTAAACCTTTCAACCTATTTTTTAAGCTTCCTTCACCTATGATTAATAAGGTTGTTTTAGTATTTAATCTTGAAAATGCCGTAAATAAATAATATAAACCTTTTACTTCTTCTAATCTACCAATAAATAATATTTTTGGACCTTTTATTTTTTTAAGCATGTTATGTGGCTTAGCATTTTGAAACTTTTCTTTTTCAACTCCAATTGGAATATGAATTCCTTTTTTTCTTGACTCTTCTAAAAATCTTTTTGAGACAAATATTGTTTGCTTTGGGTTTTTATAAGCAAATTTTTCCATAACTTTCATCCAAAACTTTCTATTAATGTTTGCTGGTTCTAGTGAGCCGCGAGAATGTATATGTAATATGTATGGGATATGCATAAATTTACTTAACCAATATGCAAAGAATCCAGCTACTGGCTCATGTGCCCAAATAAGATCTGCTTTAATTTTCATTGCTTTAAGAAAGGATAATAAATTAAAAGTAAATGTCTGTAACATCGGAATATTAAGAAAAGGCAATCTAACAACATGCACATTTTCAATAACTTCTTCTTTTGGAGGATTCTTATATTTTCTAGTATATAAGATAAATCGTATATTTTTTAATCTAGGTAAAACACTATAGCAGAATATTTCAATACCACCGACGTCATTGCCATATTTAAATGGAGGATAGTCTTTGCAACCTAAAACTAAGATTTTCATTTCATAACTTTAAAATACTAAAAATTTATAAAACTAATCTTATGGATAAAAATATGGAAAAAATAGTTATTCTTGGTGCTGGGGCAGCTGGAATGAGTGCTGCATATGAGTTATTTAAGAATGATATAAATGCAATTATAATAGAAAAAGATAGTCAAGTTGGTGGATTAGCTAAAACATACCAGTTTGGGGAATTTAGGACTGATAATGGGCCACACAGGTTCTATAGCAAAAATAAGTTCTTATATGATATGATAGAAGATATATTAGGGGAGCATTGGATTAAAGTAAATAGGTTTACTAGATTTTATATTAATGGTAAATACTTTAAGTATCCAATAGAGATTAGTGATACCATAAAAGGATTAGGATTTAAAGGTTCTATAAAAGTATTAATAGACTTTGCTATTGCAAAAACCAAGAATATACTAAATAAAAAAGAACCAACAAATTTTGAAGAACATCTAATAAGTAATTTTGGAAGAAGTTTAGCTGAATTAAATATGCTTAATTATACAGAAAAGATTTGGGGCATACCATGCAGCCAAATTTCAATAGATTGGGCTGATCAAAGGATTAAAGAATTAAGTTTTCTCGGGGTTGTAAAAGATGCTATATTTGGAGCTGGAAATAAAAAAGCTAAATCTCTTGTAGATGAGTTTTATTATCCTGATTTAGGAACTGGATTAATATATGAAAAAATAAAAGAAATTGTAGAGAAAAAAAACAAGATAATATTGGATTCAAAAGTAGTTAGAGTAAATACTAAAATAAATAAAATAAATTCTGTAGAAATAGAGAAAAATGGGATAAAGCAAACAATAAAATGTGACAAATTAGTTTCTTCTATGCCTATTAATGAATTAGTTAAGTCAATTTATCCTAATGCTAATAGTGAAGTTTTGCATGCTATTGACAGAATAAAGTTTAGATCACAGGTTTATTTATTTATAACGTTTAACAAAGAGAGAATAAGCAAAGATAATTGGATTTATTTTCCAGATAGAGATATACCAATAGGAAGAATTCATGAACCTAAAAACTTCAGTAGCAAAATGAGTCCAGAAGGCAAAACATCATTGTTTATAGAATTCTTTTGCAGTGAAGGTGATGAAATATGGAATATGGAAAAAGAACAGCTATTTGAACTTGCAATCAAATGGCTTGATAAACTTGGATTTGCAAAGAAAGATGAAGTAATAAATTATTATGTAAAAAAACAGAGTGCGGTATATCCAGTATATGATCTTGATTATAAAAAAAATCTTCAATTGTTAAAAGATTATCTTGATGGTTTTGAAAATTTAATATATATTGGAAGACCAGGAAGATTTAAGTATACTAACCAAGATCATTCAATAGAAATGGGGGTGATGGCTGCAAGAAGCATTATTGAAAATAAAAAATATGATATTGATAGTGTTGGGGTAGAATCAGAATATTTTGAGAAAGGATATGTTCCTTTAAAAGAAAGTGAAAAAACTGGAGATTAGTTTTAACTCCATTAATGAGTTTCTAATTGGAGTTTCTGGAACTAAATATGCGCCAATAAAAGATATTGCAGCATAAATTATAATAAAAAGTATTATTAAAGTGTTTGCAAGTTTAATTGATTTTTTTTCTAATAATGAAAATGTATATATTGTTGCTGGAAAAAATATTAGGAAAAAATTAAAGGTATGCCTTAAATCATAATTAATGTTTTGAGCTGAAATAATGTAAGCTAAGATCATTAAAGGAAAAACTGATAAAAATAATTTCCAATAAAATAATCTTCTTTTATTGTTTTTATCTTTTAATAAACCATAAATTGCTGGCAACCATAAAATATGAAAGGCTAGAAAGCTTCTTATTAAAAAGCTTGTGAAATATTTTATAGTAAATAAATTTTTATAGCCATAAATTATTCTAGAAATTAATGGATGAGAGCTTACTTTTATAATGTATTTCCATAATAATAATGGAAGAGTTGATAATAATATTGAAGTAATTGTTTTTGTCTTTATAAATTTAGTTTTAATAGCTTTTCTTCTAGTAAATAAGGTTATGATTAAGTATATGAATAAGATAAATAAAGACTCTTTTGTTAATAATGATAATGATAATAATATGAATAAGATAAATAGTTTTTTATAATTTATTTCTTTTAGGTATTTTTCTATAAATAAAATTGTTAAAACATAAAAAAAGTTAGTTGCTGCTTCTAATAAAACTTGGGATCCTAATAATATTACAGGAAAAGATAATGGATAAAGTAATGCAGCAAAAAATGCATGTTTTTTATTTTCTAATAGATAATCAAATAATTTGAATAAAGTAATTGAAGTTAGAATTAGAAATACTACATTAACTAATGCAAATGCTGCTTTTATCTCAAATATTTGATTAAATACTGATGCTATTAATGGAACTAAAGGACGAGATGCCCATTGATATAGTAATTGAGCATCTTCTCCTTGAATAAAATATGCTAATTGAATATAGCCTTCAGAATCTGTTCTTGTATCTGCAAAATGCAATATAGAGCTTAATATTGTTATTATTATCAATAAGATAGTATAAATATTAGTTTTATCTTTCATAATAGTAATAAATTGAAAATCTTTTTAAATTATGCCATATTATAGAAAAAATGAGTATTAAAGAAAGAGTATTAAATTTTTTAAAAAATCCATATAATCTGGCTTTTTTGGCAGTTTTAATATTTGCTGCTATAATAAGATTAAGATATTTATTTGTTGATACTGTTTGGCCAGATGAAGCATTGTATGTTTGGTATGGTCATAGCATATTAACAAGTCCTAGCTATTTATTTTCAGAGGAGTTTACACATACAATAAGCTATTTTCCTTCAATTGTGATAGCTTTTTTTGATATTTTTACTAGCAGTTTTATAGCTGGCAGATTAATGACATTTACGTTTGCAATTATAGGGATAATACTTGTTTATTTAATTGGAAAAGAGCTTGGTAATGAGATTATAGGATTAATAGGAGCAATATTATTAACATTTAGCATTGGACATTGGTTTAACACTTCGAGAATATTATTAGATTTACCATTAACAACAATGTTTAGCTTTGTTATTTATAGTTTAATAAAGTATGAGAAAAATAATAAAAAAAGTTGGTTTTATACTTTGATTATAGCAAGTGTATTAACTATGTACACTAAAGTAACTGGAATTTTAGTTTTGCCTTTAATTGGAGCATATTTCTTGTTTAGTTATAGATCAAAGATATTAGAATTAATTAAAAGAAAGGAGGTAAGATTAGGGGTTTTATTATTTATAGTTTTAATATTACCAATGTTAATAATAAATTTTGTTAATTTTGGCGGTGCTACAGTTGAAAGCCCAGGAAGATATGTTAGCTCTGATGACAGTGGGGCAGACATAATGCAGCCAACCAGAGATTTATTATTTAATGTGGGAATTTATGTTCTACCTATATCTTTAATTGGAATATTATTTGCAATTTACTATAGAAAAAAAGAGCATATACTAATGATATTATGGATAATTATAATATATGGGTTTTTTACTTTCCTACATCCGCAAACTGTTGACAGATATTTATTGATTGTTGCGCCAGCATTTTTCATTTTAGCTGGATTAGCACTATCTGAAATAGTGATAATAGTCAATAAAAAAGTTAATGTTAAAATATTAGATACCATAGTTATCATAGCTGTAATCTTATTAATGATTCCAAGCTATGTACAAGGAAATAATTTAATAAAAGATAAATCATATTCATACATCGGGTTTAAAGAGGCTGGGGATTGGTTAAATAATAATGCTGAAAAAGATGCTGCAATAATAACATCTAGCACAAGAGCACTAAGAATATTTACTGGGAGAGATTTTGAGTTATATGGCGGCAGTTTATATGGACCAGCAGGAACTAAAGAAGAATTTGAAAGGCAATTAGAGGATATTGGCAAACCAGTTTATTTTTTGATAGACCAATGGGAGTATATACAGCCAAGCTGGTTCTATCCTGTAACAGAAGAAAAATTAGTTTATTTAGAAAGTTTAGGATTCCAATTAGTATATTTTGTTGAAAGAGAATTACCAACAGACAAGGGATTGCAGAAATTTCCTGTTGTAGCAATATTCAAGCTTTCTTAGATTTTTTTAATAATATATAAGTTGATATTGGACCTAAAATTATAATCAATAGTATTGTTATTGCCCTGTCAAATGCTGAAACATAAATGCCTGATTTTATTCCTATGTTAACAATTTCTGTGCTTACAACAATTAAAGCTTCTCTGATGCCTAGAGCAGAAGGAGTCAAGCCTATCAATGTTGAAGTTGCTGAAAATAAAGAGATAAAGGTTGAATCTAGAAAAGTAACATCATATGATAATGCTTTAAATATATAATAGAACTTTACTACACCAACAAAAAAGAAAATTATTGTCCAAATTGAAAATATAAATAAAAATCCTTTATTTTTTCTTAATAAATGCCAACCTTCCATAATTTTTATAATAAAATTAAAATATTTATTGCTTGATTCTTTAATTTTGGGGGAAGCTAGTATAAGAATGGCAGGAGTAATTATCATCGCTATAAATAAAAATAATATTACAATAGCTAAAGTATTTAATTCATAAAGGATTGTTATCAATAATAAACCTAGTATACCATATATCATTATTGTTATTATATAACTAGCACCGATAGAAGCAAGGAATTTTGAGAAATCTAAATTATGTTTTTGTTTTAGATAAACTGCTTTTGCTGAGCTACCTCCTTTGAAAAAAGTTAAATAATTACCCATTGTAGTTATTATAGAAAGATTAAGCCACTCTTTTCTTGTAAGATTAACATTAAATGGCTTGGCTAGTAAATTAAGCATTATTCCATTAATATAAAATTCTACTAAAGTTAATAAGATTATTATCAACAAATAACTTAATCTTATGTTTTTTAATCTTTGAATATCGTCTTTATTATTAATTATTAATATTATAAATAATATTATTAAGATTAATACAAATACAATCCAGAATATGTTTTTTAGATTAAGTTTCATAGAATAGAAAAATAATATAGTTTTATAAAATTATTCATAACTTTTCAAGAACGTCTACAATTTCTTTTGCGGGAGAATAATGTTTATCTTCTGTTTTTGTCCTTTTAAACTTATT
>CAZPBI010000080.1:1776-6577 GCA_964584825.1 Candidatus Woesearchaeota archaeon | reverse complement strand
ATTATGCTGGAAGAATTTTTAGTTATTAAAATTATTGTTTCTTGCAGCTTTGAAAATAAAATAAAAATTGCACATAAATAAAAGCTTTTTGCACATAAATAAAGTCTTAGAATTTTATCTAATTTTGGTTGGTTTATTTATCCTATATTTAATTTCAGAGATTATCTCTCCTTTAAATGAAGATAGTCTATTAGAAAACTCCTCATTAAATTTGTCCATAGGATCTAATCTTTTTTGTCTTTCCTCTTCATCTTTCTGTACTTGTTCGTAATATTTTAAGATTTCTTTTTCTGTTGGTACTAGAGAATTTGATGGATCTTCTTCAAGAGAGAATTTATCCATTTTATTAAGTTCATTTAGTACTTTCTTTCTTATATCCTCCGGAATAAATTGACCTTCAAATCCACTTAAAAACGCCTTAATCTCATTATAATATTTTAAAAAAATTAAATCTTTCCTTATTAATTCACTTAATTTGTAAAGTGCTTTTTTTCTATCTTTGTGAGTTAATTGAATTTCGAGATTCCTTTCAGATTGGGTTAGTGTTTTTTTGTTAAAATACAATGAAGAACCTAGAGAGGCTATAGCAACAACAACTGCACAAAAGGTAATTATATTCTCTGTTGTGAAGATTACCATATTTTAATTTAAACGCAATTGTTTATAAATAATTGCACATAAATAGAATTACTTAAAAACCTTAATTTTTATGGATTCTATATGGAAATAGCAAAAAAACTTGGTTTAGATGTAGAACCTTTTTGTAGAATGATTATGACCACAAAAATGTTATTTTCGAATGTTCTAGGACATGCTGCGGAATTACATTATGAAAAATACTTGGAAAACAAAGGTATTAAATTTCAAAAGGCTCCAACAGATGAACATTATGATTACCTTGTGAATGGAAAAAAAGAACAAGTTAAAAGGTTCGAAACAGACTCTACTAATGAAAAATTTATAGGTGTGAACTTAACTCAAACACATGGAAATAGAACTGGACAAGATGCGTTTTACAATAAAAATTCTTTTGATAATCTTGTCTTATGTAATGTTGATTTAAAAAATATAAAAATAATTTCTTCGCAAGAAATACCAACTAATAAAAAATATCCCACCCATTTAGTGGGTAAATGTAAATTTCATAGAACTAAATATGATAATTTGAAAGAATTTGATAAGGAATTTTTGCAGACATTAAAATTTAAGAATTCGGAATTTCCAGAAGCAATTGAAAAATTAAGGAATAAATATAAATTCAGTTATAAAGAGTTATTAGAAAAATGTTCTAATTTAACCCTCAAGGGAATTGATAGTTTATTTTCTGAAGAAAATTTTAGATTAATTACTGGAGTAAAAGGATTTGCGGCAGAGGAACATTTTAACGTATTCTTAGATAAAAGAAAAATCCCCTATAAACAAGAAAAAGAAATGTACAGTAAAGTAGACCATTGGGTTGGTGATAAAAAGATTAGAGTTCAGGTAAAGACCCCACATCAAAGGTCTGTAGATGAAAATAATTGGGCTTTTAAAACTCACAAGTCTCATGGACACGGAGTTAAAGAACTCTATAAAGCTGATATGTTTGATGTAATTGCGTTATTTGTTGGTTTTGAAATTGATGAATCAAAAAGTAGGTATTTTCCTGCTTCGGTAAAAGAAGAGTTTGTTTTCATACCTGTTAGTGATTTAGAAAGACACCCTAATTATCCAGAGTATTTGAAAAGAGTAACTAAAATTCCTAAATGTAGATATAATATTAATGATATAAAAATCTTTGACAAGGTTTAAATATCTAGAAGCCTTATGTGATTTTATGCAAAAAAAGAGGTCTATCTTAAGATATCCTGGTGGGAAACTTAAAGCTATTAAATTCATAAGCCCTTTCTGGGAACAAATCGAACATGATGAATATAGAGAACCTTTTCTTGGAGGAGGCTCAGTTTTTATATCAAAGCAATTAGTTAAACATAATTGGGTTAATGATGCTCATAAAGATTTAATTGCTTTTTACAAAGCTATATCAAAAGAAGATAAAAGAGAGAATTTATTATCTGAATTACTTTCCTTAGAGATTACTAAAGAGCTTTATGATGGATTATTTTATTCAAAACCGAGAAATTGGCATGATAGAGCGAAAAAGTTTTATGTTTTAAATCGGTGTTCTTTCTCAGGTATAACCAAATGGAATTCGTTTATTGGAGATGTGAGATATAATGTCGAACAAGCTCAACATCTGATTAGAGAAGTTGGTAAGAAATTATCCAAAGCTAAGATAACTTGTAGAGACTTTGAAGAGGTCATTACTGCTCCTCCAAAAGGGTCTGGTAAAATTTTTATGTTCATAGATCCACCTTATGCAGAAAGTAGACAAGCAGCTGCATATGAACATTCATTTGAAGAAGAAGACCATATTAGATTAGCAAAACTTTTGAAGGAAACTAAATATCCATTTTTATTAACTTATGATGACTGCGGATTTATAAGAGGACTTTATGATTGGGCATATTTATATGATGATTACACTTGGACGTATAGTGTAGCTAACTCTAAAGTGCATCATAATCCACGCGAAAAGGGAAATGAGTTATTTATCTCAAACTTCAAATTAAAAGAACTTCCTAAAGATATTAAAATAGCCAAATTTATTAAAATTAAAAATTAGTGATTATAACCTCGTTTCCATTTTGTCTTCTAGCTTCACTCATATAATATCTAAATTTAATTTCTTTAATTTTAGCCCAGTTATATAATTCTCTTATCTCAGGACAATTTTCATAAGAAAGAATAAACTTTGCTTTTGTAGTTTTAAGAATTTTTACTAAATCTAAATGATCTTGTTTTGAGAACTCGTGTTTATAAATTGATTTAGATGCCTTAAAATAAGGTGGATCTAAATAAATTAGAGTGGATGTATCATCTTTAAATCTATTCAAAACTTTTCTAAAATCTAAGTTGGTTAATTTTGCCCCCTTTAATTTTTCAGATACGGGATTTATGATATCTTTCCATCTATCTGGGGTAACACTACTCCCTAAAAGGTATCCCCAACGAGGATTCTTCATTATTCCACTAAAAGAAGTTCTATTAAGATAAAAATATTTGAAAGCCTTCTCTATGTTATTTTGGGGTTCTATATTTAAAATTTCTTTATGTCTTACCTTATGAGCCTCTTCATTTCTCAACATTTGTAATAATTCCTGTCTTGTTTTTTCATTCTGCACGACTTTATAAAAATTTATTAAATCTGAATCCAAATCATTTAACCAGTTTAATTTAATTGCGGGTTCTTTACCTAAAAAGATTGAGCCACCACCTACGAAAGGCTCAATATAATTTTTATGATCTGTTCTACATAATGGAAGGATATGTTTTGCCCCATAAAACTTTCCACCAGGATATCTTAAGCAAGTTTTAATTCTTTTCATATTAATTTATGGAAATAAATTCTTTATATTATTTTACCATCTCTTTAATGGCTTGGTTAGGTTCTTTTAGGGTATAAGTTCTTTTTCTGCTATCATTTTCGTCTAAGGTTATCTTTAACCAACCTGCTTTTTTTAAATCAGAAAGGAAGACACTCACTACTTGCTCTTTATCCTTTAGAAACTTAACTGCTTCTTCACGGGTAAATGGTTTGTTTTTAAATCTATTCCAAAGCTGTGAATATCTTCTCTGTATCCAT
This sequence comes from Candidatus Woesearchaeota archaeon, assembly GCA_964584825.1. Taxonomy (GTDB): domain Archaea; phylum Nanobdellota; class Nanobdellia; order SCGC-AAA011-G17; family JACPIM01; genus CAYIBE01. The sequence continues at coordinate 2,892 of CAZPBI010000080.1, read as the reverse complement.
TTTGGGAGGGGATTTGTCATAAGTTATACACTTAAAAGATAAGTAATTATTAAATGTTTCTATTCATTTTTTCCATAACTTCTGAAGGATGTCCAAAAACTCTCTTCCAAGTTTTTAATGCCTTATTGACTACAGGTTCTGCTTCTTTTGGATTGATTCCATATTTTTTCCTAAAATATTCATCTAATAATGTTTGAAGGTTTTTGACATTATCAGGATTTCTTAATCTGGTTATTTCTCTTTTGTTAATAACGCCTATCATATCTTGAAACAAAGAATTGAATACATTAGTAAAATTTATTGCATTAATAGATTCATACAAGAAAAGAATAAAATGATATCTTCCTGCTTTGTCACTAACAATACTCCTTTTTAATCTATTCCTAATATCCTCAAGTTTGAAAAAAGGCACTAGATTATTTTTATCTTCTTGCATTGGTTCTCTAATTTGATTGTGTCGATTTATATAAAAGAATAAGTCTAAAAATTTATCATAATTTAATTTAACTATCAGTTCATCACGATTACTTTCTCCTTTTCTATAGGTTACTAATTTAGTTTCATCTGCTAGGATTTTAGCATATTTTGCATAACTAGAAGCGGATTCCCCTTTATTATATTCTTTAGCAATAGAATAAGTAGACTTTTCTTCTTCATCCAGCAGAGCTATGATAATCTCTGCATAAATTTTTCCTCTACATAATATTTTTATTGTGTTATCCATTTTCCAAAAAGTATATATAGAAGTAGCACTATCTAAATTAATAGAGTAGTCCCGAAGCTACTTCTTTTATTTTCTTTTTAACTTTAAAACCACTCATTCTTTATATAGTTTTCATATGTTTGGTAGAAAATATATTTTATAGATGTAGGAAAGTATAACTAATTCTTTATAGATTAGTTCTAGGAATTTTTTATAGAAATAGTTTTATCTTTTTTTATAGAATTTAAGGAACAATTATTTATAGATATAAGTTAATGAAAATTCCCACATTCACATCTTAATTTTCTTTTTAAAGTTCTTTTTTTAGCTAATCTTACATGGTGGAATTTGGGAAATGGGTTTCCCTACTCGTCTGCAAAACGAGTGTCATAGCCGACTTGTGGGTTCGAATC
>CAZPBI010000080.1:0-1766 GCA_964584825.1 Candidatus Woesearchaeota archaeon | reverse complement strand
CCGAAAGTAAAGGGTTCATTTAGAATATAAATTTTTCCCATAATTAACGAAAGATTTATATATAAGTGATATACTTATATATTAAGTAAATAACTTATTATAATTGAGTAGGGCATAAGCCCAACTCAAGGAGCCCACGCAAATGAACCCCAAGAAAAAGAATGAAATAAGTGTTAAAAAAGATTTCGAAAAGACGTACTTGCCAATATATCCTTATGTAGATGTTACACAAATGGGAAATGATTTACTTGACTGGATCCAACCAGCAAAGAAAGAGGAAAAGAATGAAGAGCCAAAAATCAAAGTTCAACATAGAAAGAGTTATCCTCAAGAATGGACAGCTTATAATAATGCCCAACAAAATGAGAAAGTTTTGTTAATGAATATATTAGATGAACTCTTAAGCTATATCCCTCTTCCAGAAAGAAAAGGAGCAGGAAGGAAACCGATAAGCATTAGAGATAAAGTATTCCATATTGTTTTACAGGCTTATAATGGAAAAAGTAGTAGAAGAAGTGTTGCAGATTTACAAATAGCAAAGAAACTAAATTATTTAGAAAAGTCTCCTCATTTCAATACTATCTTAAAATCTTTAAAGGATCCAAATGTTTCACCTTATTTACATCATTTGATTAGTGTTTCTGGATTGCCTTTACAGAATGTTGAAAGCGATTTTGCTATTGATAGTTCTGGTTTCTCAACAAGCCAGTTTGACAGATGGTTAGATGTAAGAACAGAAGGAAAATCAAAGAAGAGAAGATTTAGGAAATGCCATTTAACTTGCGGAGTCAGAACCAATATTATAACAGCAGTAAATATAACTAAAGGATATTCGGCAGATAGTCCCCAATTTCCAAGTTTAGTTTACAAAACTAATAAAATCTATGATATAAGAGAAATTAGTGCAGATAAAGCTTATTCAAGTAAGAAGAATCTCTCTATAGTTTCTCAAGTTGGAGGAATAGCTTATATTCCATTTAAAAGACACGCAACAGGTAAGAGGAGTGCAGGTTCTTTAATTTGGGGAAGAATGTATAGGTATTTTATAAATAATCAGGAAGAATTTATGCAACATTATCATAAGCGTTCTAATATTGAAACTGTCTTTCACATGATTAAAACCAAATTTGGAAAACATATAAGATCTAGAGATGAAATAGGACAAATAAATGAAATTCTGGCTAAATGTTTGGCTCACAATATTTGTGTCCTAGTTCAGGAGAGTTTCGAATTAGGAATAGATATAAATTTTGAAAAATGTGCAAATATACCAATTGCACATAATTATTAACTATTTATGTGCAAAGCTGTTTCTTGCTGTTTAATTTACTGAATGCATATTCTACCTGCTGCCTGCTCCACCCTCTTTCCAGCAAAGAATCAGCAATCTTCTCCTCATCGTATCCTTTATCCAGTGCTGATTTTATGTATGACCTGACTTTTGCCAACTCTACTCCTGACTTGAACGGAGATTTCTTGAATCTTGAAGAAAGTAAATTTATCACTTCGTATAATTTTAGCTTCTGATAGAGCTTAAATTTATAAAATGCAAATCCGAGCCCTAAAATTAAAATTACTGTGACTATAAATGGAATCCATGGAAATCCAGATACAACTACTTTTTCTTCTCTGCAATCCTCTGGGCAGGAGATAATGTCCTCTGCTGGATTGCAAACTCCATCGCCGCAGTTGAAGGGGATTAAGCTTGGAGAAAGCTCTTTTGGAATTACAACCAATACAGCATCTTTAACACTATTAATATTGTT
>CAZPBI010000079.1:6221-6611 GCA_964584825.1 Candidatus Woesearchaeota archaeon | reverse complement strand
ATGTACGTGTAATTAGCTTGCGTTAATAAGGTGCCAGTTCCGAAAGTAAATGTATTTTCAGTTACATATCCCGAAGTTGTATTTTGTGTATTTTCACTAGGAACTAACGTTGTTACCGATGGATCAACAATATGGTCAATCTCTAAATCACCTCCTAAAATTTTTAAATCAAAAGTATCCTGACTACCATTTAATCTATCTAAATATACTTTATTATATTCATTCTCAATAATCTCCCTAAATTCAGTTAGTTCTACATCATATTCAATTTCATATATCTTAATAACTGGTTTTCCACTTAAAATCCTTGGATAAATCGTTATATCACTGTTATTCCTTAATTTCCTCTCAAATGTTACCCTTACATATTCACCATCTTTTATAATCTCG
>CAZPBI010000079.1:5828-6211 GCA_964584825.1 Candidatus Woesearchaeota archaeon | reverse complement strand
ATTATTATCTAACTCTCTAACTTCATCATAAATATCACTAATAAATAGTCTACCAGAATCTAGATGTATAGCCTTAGTTATCTTAATAATTAACTCATATGTTTGTGTACTTAATGATGGAATTATCCAACCAATTCTATCAATCAATCCATTATTGTTTTCATCATAATAAGTCACATCAACTAAATATTTACTATTATTCATAACTAAATAAAGACCTATAGCATCTGGGTGCGTTTCTAATGGCAATACTGTATGAGCACTTATATTTTCATAATGAAAGTCAGATGAAATTATTATTTGTTTCTTATATTTCCCAAGTTCTTTCTCAATAGCAACTGGACCAGGAGTCTCGTAAGTAATATTAACAAATGTAGCATTTT
>CAZPBI010000079.1:0-5818 GCA_964584825.1 Candidatus Woesearchaeota archaeon | reverse complement strand
CCAATAAAGCATCCTCGATTATATAAGTTCTATTAGCAACAGCTTCTGTAACAAACTCTTGCTCTATCTCCTTTAATATAATAGGAACTACTTGATTATTTTCTATTTTCTCTGCCCTTATATTTATTGCATTAGCGGGCAGCTCTATTTCAAATTTAGACTCATTACTTACTACTAGCCTATTCCACAATACAGGTTTATTTATTTCAGCATAAACTTGTCTTATTTCGCTAACAACTTCATATATCTTGCCATATTCCTCTATTTCCTCTTCTAAACTCTCATTTATTGTTATATTTTCTAATTCTGATGGTACTTCAAATGTTACATTCTCAGCAGTTACAAATTCATAAACATTCTCTACAATATAGCCAGTAACACCATTAGAAACCAAGCCTAATCCCATAATTCCAAGTCCAAATATTACAATTAATACAAATGGTACAAATAAGGAAATTTCTTTTTCTTGACTAAGCTTATGTTCATTATAATTGTCTATTAATTTATTATAATATTCTTTCCACTCTCTTAATGTCCTCCCATTATATCTCTGAGCTAATAACTTAATATACTCCTCATAATTAATCTCATTACTATCATATCTATTATGTATCTCCTTAATATCCTCTTTTATATTTACAATTCTATCTTTGCATAACTTGATTTCTCTAAGTAGTTCATTCTTTCTATTTCTGTATTCTATTAATATTCTATCTCTCATTCTTCTTTCTAGCCCTCTCATAAACAGTCCAAATTGTTCTAGAATCCCTTTGCAATAACCTGGCAATCTCAACAAATTTAAACCCAAGATCCTTTCTCATGTAAAAAACTAAATTTTCTAAAGGAGATAGTTCTCTATTTTCAAAAATTGAAACAGGAATTAAAATTCTAGAAATATCATACTTAAACCTTTTAGGATATTTTAATTTAGAATAATTATAACAATGCCATATATTCCTCTGGTCTCTTTTAATTAACCTGGCAATCTCAACAAATAAAAGATTTTTTTCCTCTTTCAAATATTTAACAACAGATTCCAAAACAGTAAGTTCAGAAACAAAGATATTTACAGGAACTTTTAGTTCCTCTACATCTAAAATCCTTAATACATTTTTAATTAATTCTCGCTTCTCAATAATCTCCCTAAATAATCCCTTTTTTAAATCATCAAGTTCTTTTTTATCTTTATCACTTAGCCTATTAAGTAAAAAATTAATATCTTGACTTTTCTTGCTATCTCTATCTATTCTTTTTCCATCCTTGCCCTCTTTTTTACGCATAATAATACGTATTTTGTAAGTTAAATCATATATAAATCCTACTATTTATACGTATAATATAAGCTATATTTATAAATAAATATAAAATTAATACGTATAAAATAAGAAAAATTCAAATCTTCTTAAAAATAACCCTACCCTTTAGGTTTTCCTCTAAATATTTTTCAGCCTTTTTAGTTAAGCGCCCATTACCCAAAAACAAAACAGGAAGCTTGTTTTTTCTTCCTTTATCATTTGCTAAACTTAAATCAGCTTCATTCAAGCTTTTTTTGCTTTTAGCCAATAAATAATAATCTAAAACCCCCAAGTCAGAATTAACTTTTATTTTCCCCTCGATCTCCTTATTTTTCCTAATCACATTAGTTTCCATGAGATTTATATTTCTACTTTTCAAAATATTAACAACCATATCCAAAAATTCATCATCCCTAATTTTCTTTTCTGTCAATTCCTTCTGAACTTCAACTTTTTCTTTTATAAGTTTAATTTTATCTTCTTTTTTTACTTCTAAAATTAAATTTCTTGCATCATCTTCATTAGTCAAATACCATCTCCAATAAACTTCATTATTAATATCAAGAGGCATAGAAAAATCCTTAATAGATCTCAAAGCAACCCTTATGGCAGGTTCACATTCAGAATCCCTTAATACTTGTCTTGTTCTTAATAATTCATAAGCTTCTTTCTCTTTACCAGGTAAATAAGGAAACAATCTATCCAATTTACTTTCTTGTCCATTTATATAATATAAAGGACTTCCACCAATTTTTGCGTTTGTTATCTTTACAGCTTTACTTTTTACTAGTTCACTTAACACAGCTCCGGCAAAATAAGTATCAGATCCAAGTTTTCTAGAAATATTAACAGGCAATACAGGTCCTTCAATTCTAATAATGCTCATAATAGTTTCTTTAAGCTTAACCACATCAACCATAAGAATCAAATAAAAAAATTAACTTATAAGAATTATTATACTAATCTATTAAGGTTTAATCCAGTTGGCTTCCCAGTAAGAAACATCATATTCTGCATCAACAACAGCTAATAAAAGTCTTTTCCTTGTAGAATGTGCAACCCTGTTCTTAGCAGCCCATTCATACCAAGTTAAAGTTTCAGATTCAAAAACAGGATAAACAATCCATTTGGCATGATCTTCTCCTGGTTTAATACCCCTATCATAAACCCTAAAATCAGCTCCAAATTTTAAAGCAGTCTTAACAATATACCCTCTTTCTCTTAAATCCTTAAATACAACATATCTAACATTAAAATTTGGCTCCATTTTCTTTGCTTTTGATATGAATTGCTTTTCATTAATTTTCTTACTTCTTGAATCATCCAAATACATTTTTTTGCCTTGTATCAAATAAAAAGCCTCTACCAGACTATACAATATTTTCCCATCTTTTAATTCTCCAAATCTGCTTCTCTCATATAATTCCTTAGCTTCCTTTGTTTCAGAATAAACTATGCCTCTTGACAAAAAGGATTTAATTTTTCTTTCAGTTTTCTTTATTTTTTTCTCAGTCATAATTTTTACAAAACAGAAACTATTTAAAAACCTATCTAATAATTTTAAACATGAATATTATCTTTCTTGGAACTTCTGCCATGGTTCCTACAAAAACTAGAAATCATCCTTCTATATTATTAGATTATAAAACAGAAAAAATTCTCTTCGATTGCGGAGAAAATATCCAAAGACAACTAGCAATATCAAATATCTCCTCAGCTAAAATTACAAAGGTTCTTATCACTCATTGGCATGGCGATCATTCCTTAGGCCTTCCTGGTTTAATTCAGTCAATGGCAGTCCATCACTATCACAAAGAATTAGAAATATATGGTCCTAAAAATTCAAAAAATTTTGTTAAAAAAATGATTTCAGCTTTTTTACTAGAAAATAAAATAAAATACAAAGTAAAGGAAGTAAGTGGAAAATTCTTTGAAACAGAAGATTTTATCCTAGAATCTATATATATGAAACATTCTGCTCCTTGTCTTGCATATTCATTTATCGAAAAACCAAGAAGAAGAATTAATTTAAATTATTTAAAAAAATTTAATCTGACTAAACATCCGATATTAAAAGAATTACAAAAAGGAAAAGATATAAATTACAAAGGAAAAAAAATAAAGGCTAAATATGCCACTTATCTAATTCCACAGAAAAAGATAACATATATCACAGATACTGCTCTGAATCCAAATTGTATAAAAATAGCAGAAAATTCAGATTTATTAATCTGTGAATCTACATTCGCATCTGATTTAAAAGATAAAGCAAGAGAATATCTACATCTAACAGCAGAAGATGCTGCAGTAATAGCAAAAAAAGCAAAAGTCAAACAATTAATTTTAACACATTTTTCTCAAAGATACAAGAAAAAATCAATTTTCGAAAAAGAAGCAAAAAAAATATTCCCAAATACTATAATTGCAAAAGATTTTATGAAAATAGAATTATAAATAAAGAGTTTTCATCATAGAACTACCGTATTACGTCTACATAATAGAAATATTTATAAATAGTGTAGACGTATAAGAACTGTGACTTATACTGAAATAAAAGAAAAAAATGGAAAGAAGTATTATTATAGAGTAAAATCTATAAGAAAAGGAAATAAAATCAGCAAAGAAAGAATATATCTAGGAGTTGATTTAGATAAAAATCAAATTTCTAATAAAGAGTTAGAAGCTGACAAAGAATTGCTTTATCTAAATAATCTATTAACAAATGAAGAGATAAAAGAATTAGACAAAATTAAACAAGAATATTTAAAACAACCAAAAGAAAATTTCTCAAATAGATATGAAGTGTTTACATCAGACTTTACTTATAATTCCACAGCAATTGAAGGCAATACATTGACATTACAGGAAACAGCACAATTACTATTTGAAGGAATTACTCCAAGAAAAGCTCTTAGAGAGATAAATGAAGTAATAAACCACAAATTAGCTTTTGATTATTTGTTAGAATACAAGGGGGATTTAACGAAAGATTTTATTTGTGAGTTGCATAAATTAGTTGTAGAAAATACCTTAAAAGAAGAATTAAAATCACAAATAGGCTGTTTTAGGAATATTCAAGTTTATATTAGAGGCACAAATTGGCTCCCACCAAAGCCAAAAGAAGTTTCAAAAGAAATAAAGTCATTGCTATTTTGGTACTCTAGTAACAAGAGGAAACTGCATCCTTTAATTTTATCCGCATATTTCCATACAGGTTTTGAAACTATTCACCCATTTGTTGATGGAAATGGAAGGGTAGGTAGATTATTAATGAACTTTATTCTGCATAAAAACAAGTACCCTATGATTAATATCCCAAATACTATCAAACATAAATATTATAATGCCTTAGAGTCTTCACAAGTTAAAGGAGATTTAAAACCCTTAGTTAGGTTGCTATTTGAAATTTTAAAGAATAGCAAAGTTAGATTTTAAGTGCATATTGCAGGAAGTCTTCACCTTTTTAGGTCGTTGCTCGTGGGGGCTTTGCTATTTTAGCTGTTACTGGGGTGATCATGGCCATCTATGGGTTCACAGAATAAAACAGATGATAAAATCAGAAAAAATATCCTCGATTTAAATTATAATAAACATCTCCAGTACAAAACTACTGCAATATTAGTAGCTTTTACTTATATTATAACAATTGTAATTACATGGCTTACTAAGCAATTAGATTTAGATAACTATTTTCAAATGAGTATTATTGCTGTTTTTAGCATCCTAGTATTGACACCTTCAATATATATATAATAATAAATTCAAGTAAAGACTTAATTAACATATCTAAAATAATGAAAACTTTGAAATCTAAAGATTAATTTAACTGAAAGACTATAAAATCATCAGGCAGCTATAGCTTTCTTATTTTTCTCTTCCTCTTTCTTTATCTTCTTAATTAGATCTTCTAATTTTAATTTTTTTAATAATTCCTTATACCTATTTCTTATCGTTACCTCTGTAACACCTGCAATATCTGCAACCTCTCTTTGTGTTTTCTTTTCATTACATATTAAAGCAGCAACATATAAACTCGCAGCTGCAATTCCTGTAGGGCCCCTTCCGCTTGTTAATTCACAATTTTCTGCCATCTCCAAAATCTCTACAGCTTTGCTTTGTGTTTCTGGATTTAACTTTAATGCACTTGCAAATCTAGGGATATAATCAATAGGATTACTGGGCAATATCCTTATTCCTAATTCCCTTGTTACAAACCTATAAGTTCTCCCAATCTCTTTTTTATCAATACCACTTGCTTCACTTAATTCATCTAATGTTCTAGGAACCTCATGTCTCCTACAAGCAGCATAAAGAGAACCTGCAACAACACTCTCCATGCTTCTTCCTCTAACTAATCCTCTTTGAACAGCTAAAGTATAAACTCTACTTGCTTCTTCCTCTACTGACTTGGGTAATTTTAAATAACTAGCAACCCTTTTTAATTCCGCTAATGCTAATTTTAGATTTCTTTCAATTGCTGTACTAATTCTATATTGCCATTTTCTTAATCTAAAAAATTTATT
>CAZPBI010000078.1:0-6774 GCA_964584825.1 Candidatus Woesearchaeota archaeon | reverse complement strand
ATTAAGTGCTCCTTCTACTATATACTCTAAAGAATCTCCATCTGGATCATAAAAGAAATCATTTAAAACAAAAACATTACTCAATCTTTGTCCAGAAGTCCAGTTATAATCTGATATGTTTAATAGATAATTTAAAGCAAGTATTGGTGATTGTGATCTATTTGCAGCAATATTGGAATGATAAGTAATGTTATTTAATAATAACTCATTGCTTAAATTGATTGAAAGGAATCTATCAAGTCTAGTATCGTTAAACCAATAATCTATTAATTTAGTTACATCAAACGTGTCTGTGTTATTTGTAATACCTGAAGTAGTTGTAATTGCCTTGGCTGTACTTAAATTTCCAGGATTATTATAGGTTATATTAATAAAATTTAAATTAAAAAGCATAACATCATGTATAGCAATACTAAAAATTCCTGTAGAGTTAAAAATTGTTAGATTTAAAAATGCAGAAGTTAAAGCTGTTAGTGGTGGTGTTGATATTAGTTTTAAATATGGCATGAATATTGGTTTAAGATTAAACATCAAGTAACCTCTTTTTATTGAATTAAGTAAATCTCCACCTGATACGTTGATATACTTTGTATTCCTAATATTGGAATCTGGAGTAATGGAGTCTACATACAAGTCATCAATGGCCAATAAGATTAAACTTTTATTACTTGGAAATATTGGTGGTTGATTTCCTATCACTGTTAGTGTAAATGTAGAAGTACAAGAAGAGCCTTCTGTATCTGTAGCGATTATTGTTATAAAATTAGAGCCTACCATAGAAGCATTTGATGTAAAGTCAATTATTCCAGTAGTGGGATTAATATCAAAGAATGTTTTATCATCTGAAAAGGTTAATGGCCCTTCTTCATCAGAGGCATTTGAGCTATAATCTAAATAGAATTTTTCTCCAGTTTTTATACTTTCATCTTTAATAGAGTTGCATATAGGAACATCATTTACTCTATCAATATTTAAAGTCCATATTCCCGATGCAGTTGATGCTAATGAGTCTACCACAGTAATGGTACTTACATAAATTTTATTTTCTTCCGCAGGTGGTGTAGCAGATAAAACTGCGGTATGATCTGGTGTAAAATCTATAATACCTGTTGTTGGGTTTATGTCAAAAATGTTAGAGTCATCAGAAAATGTTAAAGTTCCTATTTTATTAATGATGTAATCTGATATATTTATGGCAACTTTTGAATCTTCTTGAGTAGAATTAGAAGGAATCGGGTTTAATGTAACTGGATCGTTAACAACTAAATTAATAATCCTATTATCAGTACCATTTACAGGAAATCCCATAATAAAACCATTATCATTTACTGTGATAGTTGTTGTTGTAGGAGTACTAGGACTATTTCCATTAGCTACTAGATTATTAAGATCTGTTTGTGTTAAAAAGATATTTCCTGTGGCTGGTGGGCCTAGTACTGTGGTTGTAATAGGGATACTTGGATTGCTGCTAGAAAAGCTTAAAGCATTGCCATCTACGTCATCTGCAAAAATATTATAAGAAAAATCTGTATTATTCAATGCAACCAATGGACCAGGAATAGAAGTAGTTATAGTGGGGTTTTTATTAACTATAAACTCAACTGCCTGAGCATCTACTGCTAGTGTAGAATCCAAAATAATAATAACAGATATAAAATTTCCTACAGAACCACCAGGGATAAATCTAATCTCACCTAAACCGGTTGTAGGATTTAAAGTAGTCACATCAAAGTATGGTGTATCGTCTGAGAATTGATAGGGCGCAACACCACCAGTTGCACTAACGGAAAGAACAAATTCTTTACCTTCGCTTACTTTATTAGGAGTGGGAATTGGAGTTAATGTTAATTGTGCTTGTACAAAACTAATGCTTAATAATAAAAAAAATAATATCGATAACTTCATGGTTGCACTCTAAAATGTATAAGTTTTATTTTATATTCAGTTATATTAAATAAGGTGACTATGACGACTGGATATTCTCCGACTTCTGTGGGCGTGAATGAAATTAAACCAGTTGTCCTATCAATATCAAATAAATCTGTATTGTCAGAGAATACATAATTTTCTTTATAATCAATATCTAAAAGGAATAGTTGGCTTCTTTTCAAAGTAAAACTTTCTGGCAAATCATCAAAATTGATTTTTTCTGGAGGTTCTATTACAAATTTACCAGTAATATTTTTTATATAAAAGAATAATGCCAAATATAACAAGATAATTATTGTAATATATATCCAAAATATTTTTCTTTTCATGGTGTTACCTTATATCTTGTATTAGCTAAAACCCAATCTATAAAAAATAATAAAAATGCTAATAAAAGTAAATGCGTTCTAGCATTTATGCCTATTTTTCTTTTTTCGGATTTAAAAAATTCAGATAAAACTAGTTGTAATTGTTCTTTTGTAAGTGCGTGGTAAAATTTACCGCCTGTAGCTTCTGCGATTTTTATTAAAGTCTTTTTATCTAATTGCGATACTGAGCTTGCTTCTGCAAATTTTCCGCCTTCTTCTGTTCCTATCCCTATTGTATTTATTATAATTCCATATTGATTAGCATATTTAATAGCATCTTCTGATGTAATACCAACATTACTTTGACCGTCTGTTAAAAGTATTAATAGTTTTCCTTTAGAATTTTCTTGGGTACTTAATAAGTTTGTAGAAAGTATAATTGCTTCCCCTATTGCTGTGCCACCTGTTTTTATAAAATTTATTTTATTTATACTATCTTTAAGAGCAAATTTATCATTTGTAATTGGTTGTATGATTACTGAAGTTCCTGCAAAAGAGATAACTCCTACTTTTGTTTCTGAATCGAGGGTAGATATTATATCAATCGCTGTTGATTTTGCTGTATCCAATCTTGTGGGATAGTAATCATCTGCCAACATGCTTGCAGATGCATCTATAGCAAGGATAATATTAGAATTTGTACCTTTGCCTTCGTACCATATTACGGTATCTGCTAAAGCAAAAATTATTAAACTAAAGATTACTAATTTTAAAATGAATTCTAGGTTACTTCTTGGTAGGATTTTTCTTTTGAGTATCTTTTCGATTATTTCATAATTTGCAAAACTTACTCCTTTTCTTCTACTCCAGCCCATATTTACAAAATGAGTTAGTATAACTAAAGAAATTAATAGGAACAGCCATAAATACAGGGGATTATTAAATGTTATATTAACGATTTTTCATGCCCTCAAAAAAGTTATATAGTGGCTCTATAAAAGATTTATCTGTATATAACTCTAAAACAGCTATATTTAATTCTTTTAAGAAGTTTATTAACTCTTGTTTTTGTTTTTTTGTTTCCTTGGCATATTTATTTCTGATTTTTGATGTGGATATTAACATGTTTAAACTTGTAATTGGATTAACTAGTAGAAATTGTTTTTGGGTTGGTAAATATTCCTCTATTGTGTCTCTTAATATAACAAATATTAATTCAAATTTAGATCTTAAAAGTTTTAATGTTGTTGCATGTTTATTATATTTTTTAAAACTGAAAAAGTCTGATACTAGAAATATAGTAGTTCCTTGGAGTATTTTTGTTTCTAAAAATTTTAAAAGATTTTTAAATCCTGGTTTTCCACCATATGTGGAAAAAGAAGATAAAATATCCATAATTAAACTGGTTTGTTTATATCCTTTTTCTGGTGGAATAAAATAATTTATTTGATCTGTAAATGTAATAAGGCCCGCTGCATCATCAGAGTCAATAATATGTTTAACTAAAGAAACAATAAATTCAGCGCCGTAATGTGCTTTAAGTTTTTTAGAGCCAAAGACCATGCCATCGCTTACATCATAACAAAATAGAACCTCTGCATTTCTTTCTTCTTGATATTCTCTAATAACTAACTTGTCTGCTTTTAAACTTGCTTTCCAGTCTATTCTTTTTGAATCATCTGTTGGTGTAAATTTCCTAAAATCTCTAAATTCTAAACCAGTACCCTTAAAAATAGTTTCATAATTACCAGATGTTGTTGTTAAAATTCCTCCATGAGGCGCGGGCATTTGCAATTCTCTTGCTAAAGGAAGAATTTCTAATCTAAATCTGTCCATATAACTCCTAAGGAACTTTTATTTTACTTAAGATTTCATTTATTATTCTATCTGCAGTAATGTTTTGGACTTTTGCATCGTATGTTAATAATAGTCTATGTCTTAGTATATTATGAGCAACATCTTTAATATCTTGAGGTATAACAAATGTTCTTCCATTTAAGAAAGCATTTGCCTTTGATGCTATGAAAAAATTTATTGATGCTCTTGGGCTTGCACCAAAATCTATAAATTTTCCTAAGCTAATGTTATATAAATCTGAATTTCTTGTAGAATCTACTATTTTTGTAATATAGTCTTTTATTTTATCATGTAAGAATATATTTCTAACTAATTCTTGCATACTTAAGATTTCATTTAAAGAGATAACCGGATTTAATTTAAAATCATTAAAATTATAAATTGAAACATTTTCTTCCATTATTATTTTTTCTTCTTCTAAAGTTGGATAGTCTACAATAGTTTTAAATAAGAATCTATCTAATTGGGCTTCTGGAAGTGCATATGTACCTTTAGTTTCAAGAGGATTTTCTGTTGCTAATACCATAAATGGTTGTTCTATAATGAAAGTTTGTTTTCCTATTGTTACTTGTAATTCTTGCATTACTTCCATTAATGCTGATTGAACTTTTGGAGGAGCTCTATTAATTTCATCTGCTAGAACAAAATTTGCAAAAACTGGTCCTTTAAATACGAAAAAACCTTTATTTGGATCATAGCCTTCAAAACCAGTTATATCTGTTGGTAATAAATCTGCTGTAAATTGTATTCTTTTAAATGAACCACCTATTATTCTAGCTAATGCTTTTATCATTAGTGTTTTTGCTAATCCTGGAACTCCTTCTAATAAGATGTTCCCTCTAGAAAGTAGGCAAATTAGTATGTCATTTATGGTTTTATCTTGGCCTATTATGACCTTTCTCAATTCTTGTTTTATTTTGGATATTTTATTTGTTTCTTCTAATACCAAGGAATTTAACTTATTTTCATCTATTGAAGAATATTCCATTTATATCAACTCTTTTTATATTTTGTAGATATGGTAATTTAAAAGCTTTTTCTGATGAAAAATAATATATAGTAATTAGCTTACTGATTTAATATGTATAAAAGAGGTGTTGAGTTTATATCTGTAGTTATTTTAATTGGATTTGTAATGATAATGGCTGGTATTGTTTTTTTATTTGTTAATAAAATTGTATCTAAGAATATAGAAGATGTTAGCAGGGATGCTGAATGTAATGATGTTTCTATTAAAATATTAAATGCATGTTATGATGATAAAGACATTAAAATTAATATAGAAAGTAAAAGTATTAGGGATATAGACAACGGGTTTTTATTTAGGGTTTATGGGGATAAAAATGAGGTATTGCCTTCTTTACCTTTTACTATATTAAAAGGATTAAATATTCAAGATGTGGTAGTCCCTTATGATATAAGCTTAGGAGATTTAAATGAGATAGAGGTAATTCCAAAGATTAGAAAAGTTAATGGTGATCAGGTGATTTGTTCTTTACAATCTGATAAAAAAAGTGTTGTTTTTTGTTGATTTCTTTAATTTTTACTTATATATATAGAATTTATTATTATTTTTGTTGATTAGTTACTTATATATAGGATAAATTTTGAAAAGCGGGAATAAAAAGAGAAAAAGAGAAAATTTTGATATTTTAAGCTTCAAAGAAAAAAAGCAATTTCTAGAATTTCTTAGATTAAAAATAAAGTTTCAACATTTATTGGATGAATTTACTGATGTAGACATTAATGATTTGATAAAAAAACTTGAGGATGAAATATACATTCCAGTTTCTATTTTCAATGAAAAATTAAGCTGTTTTGAAAGTATTTGTAAATATCTTAAGGAAAATCTTGGTTTTAGCAATAAAAAAATCTCCTCATTAACTAATAAAAATTCCAAATCTATTTGGCAGGCTTATAATAATTCTAAGAAGAAATATCCAGACAAATTTGAAGTTATAGAAAGTAAGTATTTCATTCCTATTTCTATCCTAACGGAAATAAAATCAATTCTTGAATCTGTTGTTGTATACTTGAAGGATTCTTATGATCTTAGTTATCACGAGATTGCTATTTTGTTGGAGAGGGATGATAGGACTATTTGGGCAGTTTATAATAGAGCCAGAAAGAAATATGGAAAATAAACTAAATTCATACGGAAAGAGAAGGAATAAACTACTTAGAGAAATCCAAAAATCTAGAAAATACCAAGCATATTTAATTAATAATAATATAAAAGAGGATAAAGGCAAAACACTATCTCAATGGCAACAACAAGAAATAAGATTAATCAAGAAATATAATAACTTAAAACCACAAAATACAATATTATACTCCTCTATAATATTATTAATATTCCTCTCTTTTGGACTGTTAACTTTGGTGATGAATTTGAATATTACTGGCTATGCAATAACTGATATATTCCAAACTAACATACTAAGTATACAACCAATAGCATTACAACAATCACAAATCCTTACTATCTCAATAACACCTATAACATCCATATATAAAGACATTTACATATACTCATCAAATAATGTCTTGCAAGATACTATAAGGATCTGTCCTACAACAGAATGCACTATTCCAGTAGATGCCCTATATAATACTTCAACACTAACACTTGGAAACTACTTTATAACAGTATTTGATTATTCATCCTTAGATTGGATAT
>CAZPBI010000077.1:0-6848 GCA_964584825.1 Candidatus Woesearchaeota archaeon | reverse complement strand
TAATAACTTTAGTTATAGGTGTTAATAATAAATCAACAAATAAAATTTTAATATAACCTAGGTAAGGTATTCTTATGACTGCTTTGCCTATGATTGCATTATTTTTTATATCCTCTTCGAATGATTGTATTCTGTTGACGTTATCTCCTTTTGTTTGATATGAATCTTGGTTTATTTTAACTATTCTATGAATAATTGGAGGATCATTTGAATTTGCTTTTCTATAAACCATAACATTGCCTGTATCTTTATTTTTTGGATTTATTAAAATCATAATATCCCCTTTATTAAATCCATTTTTAAAATTAAAATTCTTAAATTGTTCTTTTGTAATTCCATTACTTTCATACCATGCACCATTTATTTGCCACCAGTCATCAAATCTTAAACCATTATGTTCCATAGAGCCTGAGACTACTGCTACTAATGGATGTGTTGTGCCTAATAAAAAACCTAAACCAGGATAGATAACAAATTTTACAAGAATTAATGCTAGGATTATATTTAATAACCATGAAAGAGGTGAATCATCATACCAAATAAAATACCAAATTTTTTTAATTGACATGCTTCTATTTCAATAGTTTTTTAAATTTAGATCCTAGTTCATTAAATTCCTTTCTTAATCTATTAGTTGAATCTAATAATACTTTTTTAGGATCTTTATCATTTGTTTCTAGAATGAATATCGGTTCATTTTCTAATGATTTTTCTATTCTATAACCTGCTGCTTTTGTAGACTTATCGTTCCATAGTTCTCTTCTTAGGATGTTGCAGAAAGTGTGAGTTTCTCCTTTTATTTTAAATTTAATTTTATTTTTAGTTGATTCTAGAACTTCAATTTCCATAAAAAAAATGTTATAACAATGTTTTTAAAGGTTTTCTTTTATGAAATGCAGAGGTAATTTAATCCTTATCTTTACAGTACCGTGCAATATATGGATTAAATTTTTTTTAAGATAAAACACCCTACATTTACTATATAATTTTCTTGTGTATGAAATTTTTGAGTTTTTTTTAAAGTAAATTTAAATCTTAATATTTTTTCTAGTTTAAAATTATAATCTTGTGAAATTGCTTTAATAAAAGGTTCAGATTCTATTTTATGAAATGAATAAATTTTATTTGAAATTTCCATTGCTTTAATTAAAAAAGTTCTGTCAGCATGTTCATTTTGTACACCGAATGGAGGATTTTGAATTACAGTATCAACTTTTTCATTGAAATTAGAAACTTCATTATGGATTAGAATATAATTTTTTAGATTTCTAAGATTCTCTTTTGTTGTTAATAATGCATTAGAATCAACATCTAAAAAGTAAACTTTTGCAGCTCCCAGTGATAAAGAACCTATTCCAAGAGTACCATTACCACACCCAAGATCAGCAATTACTTTTCTTTTAATATCATTATTCATATAAGCTAACCATAAAACTTCTGCTGCTATATTACTAGGTGTTGGATATTGTTCTAAATAGGCTTTTGTATTTTTAACATGGTTTAATTTTGATAAAACAATTTCTAATTCTTTTTTTGATTTCATAGTTATGAAAATGAAATGGAATTTAATTCAATTTGTTCTGCTATGCCTTCTTATGCACAAAACTAAAACATTATCTCTATTCATTAAACTATACCTCTTATTGATTATTGTTTTCTTTTTAACTTTATTAAATCTCCTATTGTTGTCGAAGAGTCTGAAAAATTAATATTCTCCTTGTTTTCCTCGTGTGTTTCAATTAATTTTATTTTTAGGATGTTTTCAAGTTTTTTTGCCAAAATTAATGATGGTTCTAAAATGCCTGATTCTAATTGATGTATGACAGATTCTTTTTCTCCTGCTTTCTCAGCTAGATCCTTTTGTTTTAAATTAGATTTTTCACGGGCGTCTTTTATTAATTTGGGGTACTCTTTTGTTATTAAGATTGTTTCTTCAATCTTTATTTTTACTGGTTTTTGCTTTTCTTTTATTTGTGGTTTTTCTGGTATTAATACTGTTTTTCCAAAACCTGCACAATCTTTACAGACTTGTAGCATAGAGCCTTCTATTATTATACTTATTAATTTCGCTTGTTTTCCGCAAATTTCACATTGTTTAAAATCAAGCTTCTTGGAGGGCATTTTTCAATTCTTGTTTTGAAGTTGTTCCTTCGAATTTCATTACATCATTTATTAATATTGCCGGATATGATATTATATTATGTGCTTCTGTCAATAAGTTTATTATAGATATATCTAAATCTGTTGGTAATGGAATTAACATTAACTTTGAACCTAAGTCTTCTTTTAAATCTCTTAATATATTTGCTTGCACGTTCTGTGCTGAGCTTACTTCAATAGTCGGATTGGAAACAAAGAAGTAAATCAAGATGTCATAATTTGCATTACATTTTTCTTTTAGGGATATACTATTTAATAGAAATTCTGTTTTAAATAGTGCATATCTTTTTCTTTCAGTATCTATTTTTTTTTCTGTTAGTGGGGCAGCTTGATCATATTCATCAATTTTTAGACCTTGCTGATAAATTCTGTCACCGAATAATAGATTTTGTTTTATGGCAGAATCACAATATTGAGGATTAAGATTTTGGAAATAGATATTGGCTAATCTTGAATCTTCCCAATCTGTTTGAATTTTGAATGTTTCTTCTTGTATTTCATTAAGCCTTCCTCTTTCTAGAATATAACCTAAACCAACACCTAGTAAGAATACTATGATTGTTAGTACTAATGCTTGCCAAAATACTGATTTTTGACTTACCATTTTATATTTTTAGTTAATAATAAGAAGATAGAATGAATTAAAATCAGTGGGTATAATGTTAAATAGAATAATAAATATATGCCTATCCTTAAATTACCTTTTATACCTATTTTTTCTTTATTAATGGATTTTAAACCTAAAATTGTGTAAAAAATTGTTACAAAAAGGAAGAATATAATAAAAAATGTAAAAACAGATGGGACTATATGGAATAATTCCAATCTCAGTGGATTTGTTTTAGTTATAATATTGTAGAAATTTGCTAAAATCCAGCCTTTTAAATGTAAGTATGAGATATAAATGAATACAAAAAAACCTGTTAAACTTAGTATATGAGATATTATAAATCTTGGAACTACAAATAAACCAAACATTTTTTGTTCTTTTTTAAAACATGAGCTTTTGTATTTGTTTATTGTTTGTAAACCACCTATGTCCCATCTTACTCTTTGTTTCCACCAATGTTTCATTTTTTTAGGCACATCTGTGTAAACTTTTGCTGCTAAGCACATTTTATTTTTATATCCTATTTTTAATATTTTCCATGCAATTTCAATATCTTCTGTTATATTATTTGTATCAAAGCCTTCTATTTCTAGTAACAAATCTTTTCTATACATGCTTAATGGACCTGGGGTAACGTAAACTGAATCTACAAAATCAAGAATTTTTCTTCCCCATGCAATTAAATAGTATTCAATAGCCTGCATTTTTTCAAGAAGATTTTTAGGATCTTTAACTATAATTGTAGAGGTTACTGCACCAACTTTAGGATCTTTAAAATAAGGAAGCATTTTCTTGAATGAATCTTTTTCTGGAAATGAATCTGCATCAATAACAACAATAATTTCTCCTTTAGCTTCTTTAATTCCTGTGTTTAAGGCAGATGCCTTGCCTGCATTTTTTTCTTTAGCTATTATCTTAATATCCCCAAATTGTTTAACTATATTCAATGTGTTATCTGTAGATTTATCGTCTATAACTATTATTTCCTTTAATTCTTTATAATAATCTACATTTTGAACTGCTTTAATTGTATCTGATATGCACTCTTGTTTGTTCCATGCCGGGATTAAAACACTTACTGAATAGTACTTTTTTAAATCTGTTTCATCGTATAAATTATTTCTATTTCTTAGGTGTATTAATATAACTAAAAAAACTGAATATAAAGAAGCTAGTATAAAGAACAAGTATACCCATATAATGAATTGCATGATTACCTCTTATCTTACTGGTTTATATTCGTTTTTATTATTATATAACCAGAAGTTTAATACTTTTTTTAATCCCCATTTTTTAAGTCTTCTTTGTGATGTAATAACATATGTTGAATTGAGTCTTTTATAACTAGAGTATTTCCTAATTTCCTTGTAAAATTGTCTTAATTCTCCATGTGTAATGTTATAATTAAACCCATTTGTTTTTAGAAAATCTGATTTTCTACAAAATATTATTCCATTTGACCATGGATAAAATAAATTGATTATATTCTTAGTTTTTGTGTATACTATTAGAGAAAGTTTGTTATACTCTGATCTCCCAACTATTGTACCAAAATATGAATTCTTTTTTAGTTTTTTATATATTGTTTGGATTACTTCTGGATAAAGCACTGTATCTGCATCTAAAAATATAAGAAATTTTCCTTTTGCTATCTTTGCTCCCTCATTTCTTGCTTTTGAAACATTATTTTCTTTTAAGTTTAATATTTTTGCATATTCTTTAGCTACTTCTTTTGTTTTATCTGTACATCCATTACAAACTACAATAGTTTCTATATTCAGATATGTTTGAGATTTTATTGATTCTAATGTTTTTTCTATGTAATTTTCTTCATTACGTGCAGGTATTACTATTGAAACTAGCTCCATTAATAAATTTTTAAGAATTGGGACTTATTAATATGATTAATTACTTTAGAGTAACATTAAGTATATTTTTTAAAATTTTTAAATAAGTTTAATTTATTTTATTGAGTTTTTCTCTATATTAATAAATTGCTTTTTTTATACATATGGATAATATTTGATACAACTAATATTTATTCAAAATTAAGATTATAGTCTTGGCAAATCTTGCAAGTTTTCCTTTATTTCTTTATCTTCTTCTATTTTTAATGTTTCTTTTAATTCTTTTTCTGAAATATCAAAATAATCATAGAAATGAGATGTTAGTTTAATTAGTCTAGTTCTTCCATGTTTTTCTGAGGTAATTAAACCAGATTCTTTTAATTTTAATATATGATCATATGCTTTATTTCCTCTGATTTTGATTACTTCTGATTGTGTAACTGGTGATTTATAAGCTATAATTGCTAGGGTTTTTGTAGTTGGAGAATCCATTTCTTTATTTTCAAGTAATTTATTAGTCAGAAATCCGAATTCTTTTTTGATATTTAATTTGTATAAATTATCTTGAGTTTGTAAGGTTAGTGCAGAATCTTTTTCTGAATACTCATTTTTTAAGTCTTCTAAGGCATTGATTATCTCTTGTTCATTGGTATTAAGATGCTTAGAAAACTCTTCAATCGACATAAATCTGCCTGTTGTAAATAGTATTGCTTCTATTTGCTTCTTTAGGGTCATAATCGGGATATGCAGAAAGATACTTTTAAAGGTGTTGATGATTGTCTTTTATGATATTTATAGCCTTTTTTCTTATTTTTTTAGGATAGAGTCTTAAATAAGAGATGAGTTCCTTTTTATTCATTCTTTTTGTTAGATCTTTTATAGCTTCATTACTTAAATTTTCCTTAAAATAAAGCATATCAATAAAAGTTTTTTCTATATCAGAGAAAGGAAAGTAAAAATTTCCTTGTTTATAATATTCAAACCCGAAAAAATATTTTTTGTCTAATCGTCTAATTAGAACATTTGATCCTAAAATTTTACGTATTCCCTGCCTGACTTTTCTGGTGGTGATAATTATGGGTATAGTCTCTTGTTCCCATAGATTATGGAAACTTAATGCATCTTGTAAACCGAGATAAGCTGGTTTAAAACAGAATACTCCTAAAGATGGGTCCTCGTGTAAAGTGTAATAACCTTTAGTTAACCTCTTAACTTTATTTTTTAATAAAAGATTTCTTATTAATTGTTTGTCATATTGCTTGACTTTCTTTTTGTTTCTAATTATCCTTGAGATAGAAGCAGCATCGACTACCGGGCTTTTTTGAAATAAGGTTTCAATTTTTTTAAGATATTTTTCTTTTCCCATTTTTATTTTACTTCCCTTTTGATATATTCTAGCATTTCTCTTACTTCTGGGGTTATCCCCTCTATTATTATAGTTCTCAATTCTTTTTTATCGAGAGGATTTTTAAATTGGTTAATTAATTTTTTTAGTTCATTAGAAACTTCCTTTTTATCTTCTATATACCTTAATAAAAAGAAAATGTCGTATAGGTCTCTTATTTTAAGTCTTTTAAGATATGCTTCAACTTTTTCTCTTAAAAGTTCTTGTGGAAGTAGAGTATAAATAATAATTAAATTTCCATCCGATGCTTTATACTCTTTAAGCGATCCTCGCGGCATGGATTTTTTAAATAGAGCCTCAAATCTAACAATTACTCTATTTAATTCTAAATTTGAGAATAAACTATTTTGAGTTATTGTGTTCTTTTGGATTACAAATCCTTTTTTCTTAGCTACCTTTATGGCTTCCGCAATCAAAAAGAATGATCCGTGAGAGTTAGGACAAAGCCAGATAAGTCTTGAGAAATTTGCAAACAATATGGCAAATAGAGAAGCTAATCTCAAATCTTTAAAATAGAATCTATCCTTTGACAAATAAACTCCACTCATAAATTCGCGAATTAACGACTGCGGTAAATAACCATTTGTATAACCGTCACGCATGAAATAATCCCAGCGATCTACGGAAATGTTAGGCAGGTTATTCTCAAGCAACGTAAAGTCTTCCTTTTCCAATACTTTGTTTATATCTACTTTATGCTTCTTGAGGATTTCCGGAATCTCGGAGTTTAAGATTATATCTTTGGTAAACTTCTCGTGAAATTCATGTTTTTCGTCATTTACAACGAAATCAATAACATGTGAAAAAGCGGTGTGTGGAACATCGT
>CAZPBI010000076.1:5727-6880 GCA_964584825.1 Candidatus Woesearchaeota archaeon | reverse complement strand
CTTATAGTCATACCTTACTTTGACAAGGTATTTTCCTTTGTTAAATTGGCTTGGTACTTCATAGCCATTATCTGTCCTTGTTATCTTGTATTTCTGTGCTATTAACTGCCCTCGCTGTTCTCGTGAAAGCTGTTTAAAATCTGCTTCCGAAAGATTTTCTTCTTGTTTCATTTTCATTCACCCCTATATTAGTTATTAACTAATTATATTAGGTATAAGCTAATATATAAACCTTTCGGTTGCTAAAAATCTTGGTAAATTACTAATATTTAAAAAGGTAAATTACTTATATAAATAAAGGTAAGTTACTAAAAATGTCAAAAAAACCTAATCAAATATCCTTTTCCGTCGGAGAAGATAATATAGTCCTATTGGATAAAGCCTACAAAAAATATGGTTGTTCTTCAAGGTCTGAATTATTGAAGAAAATAATAGAAAATTGGATTTTCACAAATAAACCCCTTATATTAATGAAAAATGGAAAATAAATTAAGATTAATGATAAATCTGTTTGAAAAAAAATTAAATGAGTTGGAAGAAGATTATAAGAAAAACCATAAAGAAAATTTTAATGAAGAAAAAATGGAAAGATACATCAACAGAAAATTAAAGAGAGAAATCCAAATATTAAATTATTATAATATTATGCCTTCTATTAGAGTTCTGGAAGCTTCCGAAATCTTTAAATACTAATTATGTTACCTATATCCTAATATGGTTAGTCCAATTCCAAAATGGGTGTGGAAGCGTTATGCTTTGCTCTGGAAAAAGTTTGGGGATAAATCCTTTACTTTTGAACAAGCACAAAAAGAATTAAAGCATTTAGATAGAAATTTAATTAGTGTATTATTTAATGAATTAAAAAATGCTGGTTGGATTTCTGTTAATTTGGGCGAAGGCGATTCAAGAAAAAGAGTTTATAATTTAGTTAACCCTATACAAGTAGTGGAGAGTATTCAACATGATATTAAGAAACACTAAAGTTGAACACACAGATAGAATAACGGGTTTAGTATTGAAAAAAACGACAACATCAGAAGGAGAATTTCTTAATCGTAAGATTGCAGTAAATAATTTTTTATTTAGCTGTGAACAAAAACGATTAATTAATGATAAACCATTATTGGAAAATCCCTTTCAAATACATCATATT
>CAZPBI010000076.1:0-5717 GCA_964584825.1 Candidatus Woesearchaeota archaeon | reverse complement strand
CATATTCCTTATATAAACAAGAAGACAAGATGGGATTATGAGAGCATTCAATTAAGTAAATATCATGCATCTATCCAAAAAAGACTCTATTTAGCTTTTCAACAAAGGAGTATGAAACAATGGAAATCTTTAACCTTTCCAGAAGCGGAAGTAGATTTTCAGACATTAGCCTCAATGGGTTTAACATTTGTTCCTTATCCAATCCCTTTAGATTCTTCCTTAGGTGATTGGGAAAAAAGAAAAGCTGATGCTTTAAGTATTTTAAATAAAAGCCAGACATTAGTTCCTATTTTTTGTTCAAAACATAAAAGAAATTTATTTGAAGATAACTTTAATAATGAGTTTGAAAACTCCAAAATGATGGGGATTCAATGTTATGGTCTTAATAATTCTAATACAATAACTAATCTGATAAAAGTAAAATTAAGAAATATGAAGCTACAAACAGGAGATGAAGCACCATTACTTTTAGGATTAAGTTATGGCAAGGTTCAAAGAACATTCTCAAATGTTTCTGGGAGTTTTGCTTATTCTTGTTATGATTTTGATATACTATCACACAGACAAATATTTTTAGAAAATATGCCTCCAGAAGTAGTTAAAGAAATCTTAAAGAAGAAAATAGAGGAAATCATGAAGTATGATAGAACTTTAGGCGGTTTTAGTTTATCAGCAGAACAGGAATTTTATGAAGGAAAAAATATAACAAAAGAATTTTTAGAAAAAGTAATGTTATCAGAAGGACTAACACAATATCAGGCAATCCAATGGGCTAACCATTTAGGGCAACAGGAAGATTTTAATATTCTAAATAATCATATTTTAGAGACTGCTTATAAAGAAAATTCTGCTTTAGATTATATTGAATCAGAAAAAGAAAGATGGTCTGTATTTTGGAAAACCAATATGCCTAAATTAAGAGTAGTGAAATGATAAAAATAAAAAAGATTGAAAATATCATATAAAATATACATCAAAATTAAATCTATTATGAGATTAATATGGGCGGTAAAAGACTAAAATTTCCAGCAAGACAAAAGTATATTCCTAAATATAAAAAATTAGGGTCTTATATTGAAGAAAAGAAAGACAAGAAAGAAGTTGACTTAAATTATCTTCAAGAATTAGGAGAGCTAAAAAATAATTTAAAAAAGAAAAAACGAGAAGATGAACATGTTTAAGAATGAAAATAAAAATAGAAAAATTTTGGATTATAGTATGTAATGATACTAATTTTAAGATAGTTAGAAGAAATTTGATTTATGGAGTTAAAGAAAAACACTATAAAAAAATAAAAATGTTGAGAATTGGAGATAAAGCTATATTTTATATATTGGGAAAAAAGATTAATGGAATTTATGAAATTAATAGTAGATTTTTTGAAGATAATTCAAATATATTCTTTGGGGGAATTTATCCATATAGAATAAAACTAAAACTAATGAATAAAACTAAACAAAAAGATTTTAGCAATTCATTAATACAGAAATTAGGTTTTATCAAAAACAAACGAAAATGGAGCGGTTATTTTCAAGGGACTCCTTTGTTAAATATCGCAAAAGAAGATTTTAATTTAATAAAAGAATACTTACTAAAAAAATGAAATCCAAAAAAATAATTTTAGGTCAGTTTTATACATCTGAAGAAGTAGCAGATTTTATGGTTAATCTAACCAAGAAACAGAAAAATTCTAAGATATTAGATTCTGGATGTGGGGAAGGGATTTTTATTAGCTCTTTACTAAAGAATGGTTTTAGTAATGTCAAAGGATACGATATTGACAAAAAAAACTATGATATCATTAAAAGAAAATTTAAAGATAAGATAGAATTCGAATGTAAAGACTACCTTAAATCAGATAGAGAAGAGAAGTTTGATTTAATAATTGGGAATCCCCCCTATGTCCATTGGAATAATATACAAAGAGAAATAAGAGATTATCTATTAAACAATGATTTTTGGAAAAAATACTCCAATGGAGAGTGGGATTTATTATATGCTTTTATTATATGGAGTATTGAAAAATTAAAAGATGATGGAGAATTAATTTATATTGTTCCTTATAATTGGTTTAATTCTACTTATGCTTCTTCTCTAAGAAAATATCTTATAGAAAATGGACGGTTTGAGATATTTTGCCATTTCGGAGAGTTCAAATTGTTTAAAGATTGTTACCCAAACAATATTGTTTTTAGGTATAGGAAGACCAAGAATAAAGATAAACCCTTAATTTTTGTTTCAGAGTTTAAGGGAAGAAAAGGTATAGTTTCAAACTTATTAAATTATATCAAAAAAGAATTTGATAAAACAGACCATAGAGAATACGAAAATGAAAATGATAAATTTAAGATTTTTACCATGCCTCAATTTAAAACAGAAAATTTATGGCATTTAGCAACTCCTATGGAAAAAAAGCAGATAGAAAAATTAGAAAATGCAACAAATGGGGTAAAATTAAGCAATTATCTTGATATAGGGGTTGGAATTGTTAGTGGTTATGATAAAGCATATACTTTAGAAGATTGGCAAGTTAATAACTTTTCTGAAAAAGAAAAGAAACTTATTTTTCCATTTATTAAAGCTAAAAATTGTAAAAGGTATATAATTGAAAACGGTTCTCATTATATTTTAGCAGATGAAATTAAAACAGGAGAGGAATTAAAGAGTTATCCTAAAATTTATGAGAAATTGTTAAAACATAAAGAGAAATTAGAAAATAGATATATGCCTAAAAATAAGAATTGGTGGAGTTGGGCTACGATTAGAAATAAACAATTATTTGAAAAAAGTTTGGATAAACCTAAGATATTTGTGCCTTGTATGGATAGAAGTTTAAAGGCAAGATATTCATATACAAATAAAAGATACTTTGGCTCTGGAGATGTTTTAATCATAATAAATAAAAATGGTTTAAAAGAAGATTTGATATATATTCTCGCTTGGTTAAATTCAAAGATTGTCAATGATTGGTATAGAGTTAAAGGTTCTCATACGGGGCATAGGATTAGATACACTCAATCTTATGTTAGTCAAATTCCTTTAAGATTGATTGATTGGAATAATAAAAAAGAAGTTGAAATTTATAATAAAATTTTAGATAAAACAAAAAAGATTACTGAGAAAAAAGGCAACGAACAATTAGAAAAAGAAATTGATAATTTGTTTAATCTTTTAATTCCTTAATAATATCAATTTTAATATTACTTAATTTACCTAAATCCATATCTAAATTAAATTTAACACTCCCCCCTACAACTTCTATATTGGGTTTTGCATTAACCTTATGCTCATCCTTCCTTATTTTTTTTACAATACCTTCAACATCAGCAAATTCATAACTTTTTAGAAAATTAAGATTCTGTGTTTTTACTCTATTAATGTCTTTTGTCCCTCTCCTTTCATATAATCTCTCTATTTCTTCCCCATCTTCTCCGAATATTTTATCAAATTCTGCAATAAATACCTTATTTAACATTACATAAACAACATAAGTTTTTAGTTTTTTATTAAACTTATTATTTAATTCATCTATTCTATTTCTAAATTTTGAATCTACAATAATATTATATTGTCGCTTTTGATATTTCTTATCAACAAAGAATATAAAACCAGATTTGACTTCAACTCTGCAATGAGCCAATTTTATTAAATCTTTCATAAAATCCGTATCATCTTTAATTTTTGTAAGCCATATATTTCTATTTTCTTGTATTAATTTTATATCTTCTTTACTTAAATTAAATAATTCTTCTAATTTATCTATATCTGGATTATTCATATCAAAATCATATTTTTTCTTCAATTCTTCTGTATTTTCTATTTTTATTATAATGAAATCTGGACGTAATGTAGCGTCTGAAACATCTTTTTTTCTTGTAGAAACTTGCGAACCATAATAAAATATATCTAACCCTATTTCATTTTTATTATCTTTGAAGTATTTATAAAAAGTTCCTTCTGCCCATTCTCCATATTTTTTGTTTAATTGAAAAACATTAACCATTTTTCAAAATTAAGATACATACCAACCAATATTATAATTTTGGTTTATCCTAAAATAATCAGTTTTGGGAACAATCTCGCCATCATCAACTTTTTTATTAAAATCATTTACATCTTTAGAGATTACTTTCGAGTTTGTCCCATCACCCAATATTATAAATTTATCAAAGTTCCCATTTCTAACCATAACTGCATATAATATCTTAATTATTTCTCTTACAAAAATATTGTGGTCAAATGACCTCTGTTTGAATATTCTCTCTACTGAATTATTGTGATTTTTTTCATCTAAACAACTTAACCATCTGCCGATAAATTCTTTCTGTTTTTGTAGAGAAAGTCTTGATAATTCATTTTTCCAATAGGAAAGATGTTGGTATTTCTCTATTTCAACAGCATCAAGATTGGTTCTATATGCTTTATTTGGAGTTAATTTAAATTCTTTACAAACCTCAAATGTCTTTTTTCTAAAATCTCTTCCTCTAATCTCTCCCATTACTCTTACATCTCTTTCGCCTTTTAATTCTATAATTTCATTATTAACTTCTAAATCCCCCTTTGTTGGTTTTTTTATCTTTTTAGATAAAAATAAGAACATTAATTCGCCTTCGCCTGAGGCTGCGTTTGGAGTTCCTAAGCCAATGCTTCTCTGTGTAAATAATTCTTTAGCAAATGTTTTCCATTCTGATTTAATATAATTCTCAAATAAATTTCCACCATACTTAAAAAAATCAAGATTTATCACTTTATCATTTTCAATATTCTTAATACAATCTTTAATATTTTGTAAAGTTAAATCTACATTAATAATTGATATAATTAAACTATCTAATATGGCTTTCTTTTTCTTAGATTCCGCATTACTTCTAAGAATGCCCATATTATAACAATGATTTAATAAGAGTTCTTTTAATCTCAAAAGTTCTTCTTTCTGCATAAAGAATATACTCAAAAAGAACCTTAAATTGCTGTTTTCATAATAAACACTTATTTAATGAGCAAATGGTAAGTACTTTTTTAAATGATTAAACACTAAAAAAGTGTATAAATATGGATAAAAAAGAGGTATTAGAGATATTAGGGTTTATAATTGGTAGTGAGTATAGACAAAAAATTCTTTTCTCTTTAGATTCTGGAATGAGAACCCCAAAGAAAATATCAAAAGAGACAAATATACAAATTAATCATGTAAGTAATATCTTAAAAGAATTAACAGAAAAGGGGTTAGTTAAGTGTCAAACACCAGATTTAAGAAAGGGAAGAATTTATGAAATAACACAAAAAGGGAAAGAATTTGTTTTAAAGATAAGCAAGATAATATAATCAAATGGACACAAATAAATATATTCAATCTCAAAGGTTATCATATCTAGCTTTAGGCTCTATTGTGGGCTTCTTCATAGGATTGAATGAAGCACCGATTAACTATTATATGATTGTAGGTTTTGTATTATTAGCCATCTTAATAAGTTGGTGGGTTAAAAGGAAATGACTTTTCAGGTAGAATAAACACTTATCGGGCAACCCTTACTTATCGTGGGGTTTTCGGGCAAAGCTTATTAAGGGAATTGGGATTTAAATGCCCAATAACTTTCGTTGAGCATCATCTATGTCATGCAGCAAGTGCACATTTCACATCCGGCTTGAATAAAACTTTGATAATAACTTCAGATGCGGCAGGAGATGGATTATCAACAACTGTTTCTATAGGAGAA
>CAZPBI010000075.1:4844-6894 GCA_964584825.1 Candidatus Woesearchaeota archaeon | reverse complement strand
CATTACCATTAAAGAGGTGACAAAAATGCATAATATCTACGATAAAGGTGAATAAGATGAAATGTTAGAAGATGATGAAATTTCAGCAGAAGAAGCGGCATTTATGCAAGGTTATTCTTTTTAAATTTTTTCAACAGAGCCTATTAGTAGTAAAGATTTAAAATATCAAAAAATAAAATTAATTGATGAGATTAGGAGTTTTATTTTCAGGAGGAAAAGATTCTTTATATGCTACCTATTTAGCATCCCAAAGAGAAAAAATAGTTTGCTTAATAACATTAGTTTCAGAAAACAAAGAAAGTTATATGTTTCATACTCCAAACATAGAATTAACAGATATACAAGCCAAAATAATTAATCTGCCATTAATAAAAGTAAAAACCCAAGGAAAAAAAGAATTAGAATTAAAAGATCTAAAAAAAGCAATAAAAAATGCTAAAAGTAAATATAAAATCCAAGGCATAGTAACAGGAACAATAGCATCTACATATCAATCTTCAAGAATTCAAAAAATTTGTAATAAATTAAATCTATACTGTTTTAATCCATTATGGCAAAAAGATCAGTTTGAATTACTAAATGAACTAATTAAAAATAAATTTGAAGTTATAATAACACAAATTGCTGCAGAGGGCTTGACAGAAGAATGGTTAGGTAAAAATATTACAAAAAAAATAATAGAGGAATTAAAAAATCTAACCCAAAAATATAAGATAAATCCCTCATTAGAGGGCGGAGAAGGTGAAAGTCTAGTTTTAAATTGTCCATTATACAAAAGAAGATTAAAAATAGTTCAAGCCAATAGGATAATGTATACAAAACATAATGGTTATTTAGAAATAATAAAAATAAAATGATACTCATCATAGACCTAAATGAAAAACAAAATTCCTTGCACTATTTAGAATTTGTAAAGCCAGTCACAGATCTTATAACCAAACAATTCAAAGTGGTCCATTATAAAAAATTAAAAAACAAAAATTTAAAAAAACCATCTAAAATTATTTTATGTGGAACTTCATTAAAAAATACCGAATATCTTAAACATTATAAAAAATTTATGTGGATAAAAAAAATCAATAAACCAATTCTAGGAATTTGCTCTGGTATGCAGATCATAGGTAAAGTTTTCAATTCAAAATTAATAAAGGAAACTGAAATAGGCCCTACTAGGGTAATTACAGTAAATAACCATAAAATATTCAATAATATAAAAGAAGTTTACTCATTGCATAACTTATCAATAACAAAACCAAAAAATTTCAGAATTTATTTAAAAAGCAAATCTTGCATCCAAACACTTAAACACGAAGAGAAAGAAATTTATTGTGTTTTATTTCACCCAGAAGTTTTAAATAAAGAATTAATCACACAATTTATTCAATGAAAATATTAGCATTCTCAGATTTACATGGAAATAAAAAAGTATTTAATAAATTAATAGAAAAATCAAAACGATGTGATTTAATAGTTTGTGCAGGCGATATTTCAATTTTTAGTATTAATCTAGAAAAAATTATCTCAAAATTCAAAACAACAAAAAAACAATTATTAATTATCCCAGGTAATCATGAATCTCCTCATTCTCTAGAAAAAATAAAAGAAGATTTTCTTATCCCACTGCATAAAAACTTATACAGAATCGATAATATAGTTTTCATAGGCTACGGTACAGATGGTTTTTCTTTAGTAGACAAAGAATTTGAAGTATTTATCGATAAAATAAAACTTAAATTAAAAAATGATGATAAATTAATACTAGTAACCCATGGCCCTCCTTATGGTACAAAATTAGATTTTCTGCCTTATTTTGAGCATGTTGGCAACAAATCATATAGAAAAGCTATAATATCTTTAAGACCATTTTTACATATTTGTGGTCATTTGCATGAAAATTTCAATAAAAAAGACAAACTAGTTAATACATTTATTATAAACCCTGGTCCAGAAGGAAAGATTATAAATATATAGAATATGAAACTTTGTTACCAAAATGAAGCTATATCAAAAAATAGTAAAGGGGATAGCATATTTAATACCAGATTCTTTA
>CAZPBI010000075.1:0-4834 GCA_964584825.1 Candidatus Woesearchaeota archaeon | reverse complement strand
AGTAGAAAACAGCCAAAAATTTCAAAGTTTAAAGAACGAACTAGAAGAGTTAAAATCAGAATCTCAAAAAAACTTAGAACAAATAACACAACAATTTAATTCAAAAATAGAAGAAATTAGATTACTGAAATCTGAATTAAAAAACTTACCAGAAAAAATAAAAAACGAATTAGTTCCACAATATGAAACCAGGATAGCTAGTTTAGAAAATGAAATAACTAAAATTAAAGAAGATAAAGACAAATATTTCAATGAAATATATACTGCAAAAGAAGAAGCTAGAAAAACAAGATTAGAACTCGCAATGGAGAAAGCAGAAAGAGAAAGAATTATAAAACAAGAAATAATAAATAGATACGGAAAAGAGATATCATATCTAAAGAGACAATCTTTACTTCAAATAGGGAACATAGCTCATAAAGATGTTCAAATTAAAAAACTAAAAAGTGAGGCTATATCAAATTCATTAACGGCATTAGAAGAAGTAAGTCAGGATTTTGCAAAAACCCCCGGCTTATTTCTAGATCATCTATTTAATCCTTTATATGCAACAAAAAGTTTTTATGAAATATATCAAATACCAGAAAAAAATTTACTTACAAACCATCAACATGGCATTTTGTCATATTTAGATACAGATTCCAGACGTAAGATCAGAGATTATATACATAATAAAACTAGAATACCACCAAAAATAAATTTTAAGATAGAAAACAGCGAGTACACTATAAGATTCATGCCAATTATTTTTTTAGATGAAAATAATCAGGTTATTGGAACTTATGTTATACTAAAAGACATAAACCAAGATATTTTAGAAAGATATAAACAAAAGAAACATGTGAATATTTTATCAACTTTAATACAAAATTTATCTAATAAATTAAAACAATTATTCTCAGAACAATCTAAACAAAATGCATAACCCTATCTTCTCTATCCTCTTTAGCCATTAAAACTACCCTACTCTCTTCTTGTTCATCAATAATCTTAAAATCAGTAAATTTAGCAATTTCATTAGCAAATTCCTTAATCTCTTGATGTGTTATCATTTGCTCAGGAACCATCCTATACATAGCACCTCCTATCGGCATTGCACTCTTCAATTCTAAAAAGTCAAATTCATTATTATTTATTATTTCAGCATATTTTTCAGGATCTTTAAAATTCCAACCTTTTGCTAAAGTCATCCTTATTACGCTTCTTCTAAAATGCTTCAATAAAGAAATAGAGTTCATTATCCTCCCCCATCCGCTAGACCCCAAGGGTTTACAAACTTCCTCAAATGTCTTTTCATCAGGCGCGGGCAAAGTTATATACATCTGTGTTGGTTGATGATCTATTAATCTATTAACCATATCAGTAAAAGTTCCATTTGTAACTAAAAAACTTGTCATACTATTTCTATGAATCTCATCTATTAATTCAGGTAATCTAGGATACATACATGCATCTCCTGTCAAACTTAAAGCAACATGCCTTGGCTTCATGCCCTCGTCTAACTTAATTTTATTAGAATATTCACTACCATAATAACCAATTAGAATTTCTTGCTGTTTTTCGATAAAACCTTTAACTATATCTCTGGGTTCATCTGTAAATCTAATATTTTTAGGATTATAATCTATATCCCTCCAACACCATTCACATCTCAAATTACAGATATCCAATGTTACACTTGCTTGAATACACTGCCAACTTTTTATACCATAAAACGTATTTTTATAACATGCAAGTTTATTATTTATCGAACTTTTACACCAATTACAAATCTTAATAGCAGAATGATTTCCAACCAGTTTATATCCTTGCTTCTCTAACAATAATCTTCTAAAATAAAGATTCTCCTCACTAGAATCTGCAAATTTCAATACTGGCAAATTCTCTATTACTCTTAATTTCATAAAAAATAAAGAATAATACAAACATAAAAACTTTCCTAAAAAGGTTATTTTCAAGAATTACATAGCTCTTCTAGCTGCTTTTCTTCTACTAGATCTACTTCTTGATGAACTTGATCTTCTAGCAGAGGATCTTCTTCTTGCTGCCATTTTTTAAATCACCTCTTGATTATTATAATATAATTTATCAATCCTTTTATTTAAATAGTTTTCTATTTTTAAAATTTAAGAAAAATTTTTTGAAAATTCATGAAAATATTGTTTTTCACTTCTTCCTCTTTTAAATTTTTTATCTGTGCAATAATTTTCACAGTATTCATAACAAACATTGGTTCATTTTTCTCAAAATTCTTTGGCGGAGCATAAGGAGCATCTGTTTCAGTTAATAACTGATTCATATTTACCTTCTCGCTTATTAATTGAAAATGCCGTAATCTATCTATAATACAAGGAATACTAAACATCCACCCATTATCTTCTATCTTCTTTACCAATTTAAAATTCCCAGAAAAGAAATGCATAACAATCTTTTTATGTTTGCAGCTCTCCAACATTTCAATACACTCCAATTCAGCCTTTCTACTATGCACAACCAAAGGTTTTTTTATTTTTTCACTTAACTCTATTACTTTTTCAAATATCTCCTTCTGTTTTTCAATTTTATGATCTTCCGCAGACTTATCCATTCCTACTTCTGAGATGGCGACAATCTTATCCTTATTCTTCTTAATAAACTCTAATTCCTCATCAACATCAAATTTCTCAGGAATTTTACCAGAATAACTATCATCTCTTTGTATTCCTACAGCATCAAAAGGATATATCCCTAAAGCAGCTTTAACAACATCTTTATATTTAGAGGCAATCTCCAAAACCTTCCTATTAGATTCTTTATTAATGCCGCATGTAATTACCATTACATTATTTTTTCTACAGTTATCAATTACCTTATCTAAATCAAGTTTATATCTTTGATGATCCAAGTGTACATGAACATCCACATACATAAAGTTAAATCAATAAGATTACTATTTAATATTTTCCAAACTATTAAATTTACAATTTAAATGCTTATTTAACGAAAAATCCACTAATCAAATTCAACAATTTTCCTATCCAAGGCAACAAATTGACAAAGATTAAAAACAAAACAAAATACATCACACCCATCCAAATTTTTTTAGCTTTTTTCTCATTTTTAAATAAGTACATACAGACAACTAAAAACATTCTACCGCCATCTACAGGCCCTAAAGGTAATAGGTTAAACAATCCAACTCCCAAATTCAAAATAAACAACCAAAAAAATAACAAACTAAACCAACTTACTGCATTACTTTCAAATTCGCTTATACCCTCTGTAACTTCAGTTTTAATACCAATTCCTTCAATACCCATATAGCCTTTACTTGGATCCTTTGGGTTTTGGGCTGTTTTGATACTAAATTCTCCTTGATTTGTATTTAATACAACATCCTGATTTGGTTTAATGTCTTTAGTAGCTTCTAAAAATTCTTCCCTAGTTAAAGTTCGTTTACCATCCATTTCAAAAATTATAAATGGGATATTTAACCCTAATTTCTCAGCAGGATAACCCTCTGTAAATTTAGTTACCTCTATACCACTAGGGATAAAAACATATTCGACAATTGGTTGCATAATAAACAAAGAAATTATCAAAAATAACAAAGCAAAAATAAAATTAGAAAATGGCCCAGCAGCATATACACTTAACTGAGTTTTTCCATTTGTTTTAAGTATTTTCTTTTCATCAGGTTCTACAAATGCCAACATTAGTGGTCCTAAAAATCCAAAACCTGAACTTTTAACATCCAATTTATGAACTCTAGCAAGAACACCATGCGCAAATTCATGAACTACCGCTAATACAAAAATTCCAATTAACCAATGCCAAAAACTTAAAGTTGGTAATCCGGGAATCGTCACACCTGGCAATACAGGTGCAAACCCAGATTGAGCACCTTCAACAAAAGCAAGATCATAAGCACTCTTAATCAACATTACTGAAGTAAATACCATTCCTAAAAATCCTACAATCACACCAACATAACCTAAATATTTCAAAGTTCTTGGTAATTTATTTGCCAATTTATCCATTAGTTTAATACCCATTTTAGTTTTACGCAAAGCTACTATACCATGAACTTCCCACTTACTTCTAGTTTTAAAAAAATAGAATAATACGATTAAATAGAATACAACCATTAAAATAAAACCAATATTAACCATTTATACACCAGTCTTTTGATGAGTTTTTTTAATTGGTCTAAAAACTTTTTTTCCACAGTTTCTACATTTTTGTTTTCTTAAATTAATTTTTTGTGGTGTACTTCTTATCTTAGTCTTACAATTTCTACATACATAAACATTTCCAAATAATCTTACTTGCGCTTCAGGGAACTTTACCATTATCCTTTAATTTCCCTCATAATCTTTTGATCTAGTATTATCCAATAAGAAACAGTATCCCCTTCTTTAACCATTTCTTTTAATTCATCTGGTATCTTTAAATCAAAAGTCTCATAATTTTCAGAATCCATTACATTAGCAATATCATCATGGATTGATAAAACTTGGGCAGACTTTTTTTCTATAATCGGAGAATCTAATTTATCATGACCAGGGACAACTATAATTTTACGTTTACCATCTATCATAGTTATTGCTTCTATTCTACATTTAGCATGCCCATGTTTACCAGGTTTAGAAATTTGTACACTTGCGGCTGTACACGCTAAATCATCAATAACCAAATATGTTCCTTTTTTAACACTAGTAGCTAGAATCTTCTTAATTTCAGCCATAAAAAAGAAAAAAAGAAAAGCATTTATAAAATTATTGCTT
The DNA here is from genome assembly GCA_964584825.1 of Candidatus Woesearchaeota archaeon. Taxonomy (GTDB): domain Archaea; phylum Nanobdellota; class Nanobdellia; order SCGC-AAA011-G17; family JACPIM01; genus CAYIBE01. Next base: position 68 of record CAZPBI010000075.1, on the reverse strand, counting down.
TATCCAGTCAAAGTGTGTAGTCCCTCTTTTATTTCCCACTTTAGATATCCTGCCTTATATGGCAAGAT
>CAZPBI010000074.1:0-6982 GCA_964584825.1 Candidatus Woesearchaeota archaeon | reverse complement strand
ATATCGTAGTCTTTTCTTGTTTCTAGTATCATATCCTTGAATTGGTGACTATCAGCATTGTTGCTTTTGGTTATATTAACTGCTGTTATTACATTAGTCTTAGTGCCACATGTTAAATGTACTTTCTTATATTTTCTTATATCCATTGGCTTTCCGCCAAATCTTACATCTATCCAACGGTCAAATTGAGATATAGAATAGCCCGAACTGTCTACTGCAAAGTTATTTTCTACATGCTGTAATGGCAGTCCTGAAACATTGATTAAATGCTTCATATATTGAATTAAAGAAGGATCATTCAAGCACTTAAGAACAGTATTGAAATGAGGTCTATTATCTGTAAAACCTAATTTTCTTGCTATTTCTAAGTCAGCTATGCATCTCCTGCTACTTTTGATGTTGTAAGCTTGCATTACAATATAGAATATCTTGTCTCTATGGCTTACCGGCTTCCTGCCAACACCTTTGCGTTCTGGAAATTGAATATAGCTAAGTAATTCATCTAGAAATCTCATTAAGTAAATCTTCTCTGATTGCTGTGCTTGATTGTAAGCTGGCCAGTCTTGCGAATATGTTTTTTGTTTCATGTAATAACATCCTATCACCCCTAATAAGTTAATAGCTTATATAATAAGTTAATAGCTTATATATAAGCTTTTCTAAAGTAAGAAATAATTTATTTTAACGTTTTATTAACACCTTTTATAATCTTGTCAGAAATAGTATTTTTGTCTTCTAATGGTTCAAATCCAGGTATGATTACTTTTTCTAGAATGTAATCAAATACATCTTTTAAGCCCTCTTCTTTAAAAGAGGATAAGCTTACACTACCTTTAGAGAAGTCTATATTATGGATTTTCGCAATTTGGCTAATATTTTCTGGAACATCTTTTATTTTCCATAAAACGCTCACCAAAAAATTTTCATTATAAGCTCTTATTTTTTCGTCCATTAAATCTCTTCTTTTAAGAGCTAAATATTTTATATTATGTTTTATAAGATCATGAGGATTTTTACTATAAAAATAAAGCATACTTTCAGGATTTTCTTCATAGTCTATTTGAGAAGGATATATTTCAACAATTTTAATTTTTTCTTTGTTTTCCTTGATAAAAACTTTAATTATATCTAAGAATTCATTATTGTTTAATATAAAGTCCCTTATACCTTTTATTTCTTTATTAGGATATATGTCAAATTCTATATTACAAAAATTCCTACTGTTTTTTGGGTTATAAATTACTATATATCCTGGAAACTCTCTTTCTTCGTATATTAGATTCATCTCTAATTCTACATTAATACGGTAAAGATTCATAATTTGTTTTTGTAATTTCTCTTTTATAGGTTTTAAATTATGTAAATCAAGTTTAATAGAATCTATTTTTTTACCAAGTGGCTCTGCGGGATAATCAAAATAAATATTTGCTCTAACTAATTTTATATGATTCTTTAATTTATTGATTAAATCTTCAACTAAAGATATATGAGAATCTAATGAATACTCTCCCAGGCTGGCCTCTTTTTGTATATATATACCCATCTTAGTTACCCCCATATATTTGTTTGAGATATTTAATATTTTTCATTTTGCTAAATCATCCTTATAAATAACCCATTTGTATAACGTACAAAGTTTCTTTGTTCTTTATCCCACAAAAATTTGTGCTTTTTCATTTCAAATCCAGGAAACCTTGGAATGTCTTTATTTTCTATTAACTCTTTAGTTATTCTTTTTGATGTATATCTACTTTTAAGTGGAGCTTTAATCTTTCCGATATTTATAACTACATTCACAACACTCAACTTTTTTATCTTAGTATATTCGAAAGTATCCTCAATCTGCTTTAATGCTTGTCTTAGGTTAGTAGCTTTTTCTTCATATAACCAATAATCATTACCTAAATGATAAATTCCTATTGCATCGACAACTTTTTTATCGGATGGCATATCCAAATGACTCCTCACATTCTGTTGTCCAATCCATTTTTGATAACATTGGCTCAGTTCTATTGGAAGATATTTACACATATTTCCTATAGATTTGAATATCTATATAAAACTAATTACTTAAGGTTACTTAACAATTCTTTCAATTTTTCTGGCTTATACATTTCTGTTAAGTTTGTAACTAGTTCTAAAATCTCTTTATATTGTTCTATGTCGTAATTGGTCGTCGTCTGTTCTACACTAAATGACTTAGTTTCATCAAACTTATTCTTTCCACTACCCTGTTTTTTTATTGTTATTTCTCCCCATCTTTTAGTTTGAACTCTCATATTATTATACCTTTGGTTATACCATATATTATACCTATATTAATATTATTGTACTGTAGAATATATTATAATTAGACTATAGAAAACTTATTAAATAAGTAAATAACTTAACTACTAGATGGCTAGTCCTATACCAAAATGGATTCAATTAAGATATTCTATACTTTGGAATAAATTTAAAGATAAACAATTTACACATGAACAGGCCGTGGGGTTTTTGAAGAATAAAGAACAAGTGGTAAGTGTATTCTTATCAGACCTTAAGAAAGCCGGTTGGTTAGAAGTATTTTTAAATCCTCGGGATTCCCGAGTTCGATTATATAAATTAAAATCACCTGAACAAGCAATAAAAGAATTAGAAAGAAAATAAAATGCCAAAGCAAGACTATAGTAATTGGTCAAAAGATGACTTAATTAAAGAGATTAAAAAATTAAATAAAAGGAAAAAATATGGAATAGTCTGGGAAGACAAACCTGAATTAGTAGCTGAATTATGTAAAGAAAAATTACCTGTTCTTAGTGAAGATAAGAGCAAGGAAATTCTAATTAACAAAGAAAAACCAATTAATATTTTAATTGAAGGAGATAATTACCATGCTCTTTCTGTATTGAATTATACCCATAATGGTAAAATAGATGTTATTTATATAGACCCACCCTATAATACAGGTAATAAAGATTTTATGTATAATGATAGATTTGTAGATATTTATGATTCCTATAGGCATAGTAAATACTTGTCTTTTATTAATAAGAGATTAGCTTTAGCAAAAAACTTGATGAAAGGTGCTGGAGTTATATTTATTTCAATAGGTGATAATGAATTATCCCAATTAAAATTATTATGTGATGAAAGATTCTTACCACAGAATTTTATTTCTTTATTTATTAGAAAAAGTGGAATTGCGCCCAGATTAGATGCAAAACATATCTCTATTGAGCAAGATTATATATTATGTTATGCTAGAAATATAAATAAATTGATTTTAAATAAAATGGATAGGAGAGATGATAATAGTTATAAACTTGAGGACGAATTTGTTAAGGAAAGAGGAAAACACAAATTAAACAAATTAGACCGTGGTAGTATAAGATACTCAAAAAGTTTAGATTATCCAATTAAGGCACCAGACACTACCAATATATACCCCGGTGGTAAAAAAGGAAGAGCGGGTTGGTGTTGGCGGTGGAGTAAAAATAAGTTAGATTGGGGTTTAAAGAATAAATACATTATTTTTAAAAAAGTTGGGTATAAATGGAGTGTATATTTCAAACAATACCAATTTGTAGATAACAAAGGAAACAAGATAATAAGAGAATTGCCATATAAAACAATTTTAGCGGATTTTCCTAACGAAGAGGGGAACAGAGAACTAAAAGAGATTTTTACAAATAAAAAAGTTTTTGAATATCCAAAACCTACAAGTTTAATTAAATATTTATTAAAAATAGCTTCAAGTAGAAATAGTATTATTTTAGACTTCTTTGCAGGTACCGGTACAACTGCTCACGCAGTTCTAGAATTAAATAGGGAAGATAAAGGAAACAGAAAATTCATTCTTTGCACGAATAATGAAAATGATATATGTACAGAAGTATGTTATCCACGCATTGAAAAAGTAATAAAAGGTTATAAAAATTTAAAAAATGAAAAAATAAATGGCTTATATAGCAACCTTAAATACTTTAAAACAGATTTTGTAGGTGCTGAGTCGACAGATAAGAATAAGAAAAAGATTGTCGATAAATCAACTGAAATGTTATGTTTAAAAGAAGATTGTTTTGATTTGATAAGAACTGGCAATTATTTTAAAGTATTTAAAAATTATAAAGATGAACACTTAGGCATAGTTTATGAAGATGATGGAGTAGAAGGCTTAAAAAAAGAAATTAAAAAAATAAACAAAAAATTCAATGTTTATGTATTTTCTTTAGATAATAGTGCTAGAGATGAAGAATTTGAAGATGTAGAAGAGTTGGTAGAATTAAAAGCGATACCAGCATCTATTTTAAATGTCTATAGGAGAATATTCAGATGATTGAATTAAGAAGTTATCAAATTATTGCTGTGGAAACTCTAAAAGAAGCTGTAGAAAGAATAATTCGTTCAAATGAGAGAGAAATATGTATATTCCAAGCACCAACTGGTTCTGGTAAGACGATAATGATAGCAGAGTTTCTAAAACGATTGATAATGAATAGAAAAGATGATAGAAGATTTTCTTTTATTTGGATATCGGTAAGAATGTTACATGACCAAAGTAAAGATAAATTGGAAAGGTATTATGAAGTAGACAGATTATTACAATGTTCTTATTTTGACGATTTGCAAGATAAGAAAATTGATGAAAATGAAATATTGTTTATAAATTGGTCTAGTATAAATAAAAAAGATATAAATATAATTATAAGAGAAAATGAGCAAGACAATAACTTAAATACAATAATACAAAATACAAAAGAAGAAGGTAGAGAAATCATTCTAATTATAGATGAAAGTCATCATACTGCTAGTTCTGAAAGGTCTAGAGAACTTATTGATGTTATTGAACCTAAACTTACAATAGAAGTTTCAGCTACTCCTCACCTTAAAGATAATATAGGTGGTTTTGTGAAAGTTCATTTAAATGATGTTAAAGAAGAAGAAATGATTAAAAACGAAATAGTAGTAAATCCTGAATTTTTAAGTATAAAGGTAAGTTCTAAGAGTTCTGATGAAATTGTAATAGAACAAGCATTGAAAAAAAGAGAAGAATTATTAAAATTATATAAAAAAGAAAACTCTAACATTAATCCATTAATATTAATCCAATTACCAGATAAAAGAGAAGGACTTATAGATAAAAAAGAAGAAGTTGTTAAAATATTAAAAGATAAATTTAATATCAATGAAGATAATGGAAAGTTGGCAATTTGGTTATCAGAAGATAAGTCCGATACATTACCAAATATAGAAAAGAGCGATAATGAAATCGAAGTTCTTATTTTTAAACAAGCAATAGCTTTAGGATGGGATTGTCCGAGAGCTTCAATTTTAGTAATATTTAGAGAACTTAAAAGTTTCGTATTTACAATTCAAACTATAGGCAGAATTATGAGAATGCCAGGATTAAAGCATTATAAATATGAAGAATTAAATAAAGGATTTGTATTCACAAATTTATCTAACATAGAAATAACTGAAGATTATGCAAAAGATTATGTTAGTATATTTGAATCGAAACGAAGAAATGAGTTATATAAACCAATTAAGTTGTATTCCATAAGCCTAAGAAGACAGAGAGAAAGGACTAGATTATCTGGAGAATTTGTAAATATATTTATTGAAACTGCTGAAAATATAAAATTAGATAAAAAAATAAATATTAAACCATCGAAAATAACACGTCCCGTAATAGCAGAAGGCAGAATATTAAATATAGATAAAACTGGCCAAATAGAACATAAAGGAATCGTTGAATTTACTTTAAGTGAAATAGAGGTACAGAAGATATTTGATGGGTTCATAAAAGATAACTGTACTCCCTTTGCACCTGCTGATTCTAGCGATAGGATGAAAACTGCAATATATCAATTTTTTAAGAAAAAGTTTAGATTAGAAAAATATGACCCATTAGTTCAGAGATTGGTATTAGGAATTGAAAATGTACAGTATTTTGTAGATATAATAAACTTAGCAAAAGAGAGGTACAAAAAACAAGTAATAGAGAAATTAAGTGAAAAGAGGGATATTATAAAAAACCAAGATTGGGAGGTACCACTATTTATAAGCTATAATACAAAATATAAAGAGATGAATTCTAAAAATTCTATTATGAAGCCACTTTATGTTAAAAAACTTAGTGCTCCAGAAGATGGATTTATAAAATTATTAGAAAAATCAACAAGAGTTAAGTGGTGGTTTAGAAATGGAGAGACGGAATCAAAATATTTTGCAATACATTATATGGATGAATTAGATTATGATAGGGCATTCTATGTAGACTTTATTATATTCTTTAATGATGGGAAAATTGGTTTATTTGATACTAAAAGTGGTATTACTGCAAAGGATGCTAAAAACAGAGCCGAAGGGCTATCTAAATATATAAAATCACAAAATAAGAAAGGAAAAAAACTATGGGGTGGTATAGTTGTTGAATCTCATGGAAGTTGGTTATATAATGATAATGAAAACTATTTATATAATCCAAATAATCTTTCTGGTACTGGTTGGAATTTATTGAATTTTTAATTAATGTGCAACTTGTTTTCATTTATGTGCAGAATTTAGTTTATGTGCAAAGCCTGAAAAACCGAAAAGTATATAAACTAATGAATTTTTACTCGTATTAACTGGTTCTTATAGGGTTAAGAGGGGAATATTGAATGCAAAAAATTAATACAAAAAGATTACAAACAGGAACTACAACAGTTGGAATTGTATGTAAGGATGGAATAGTACTCGCAGCCGACAAGAGAGTTAGTGCTGGTTATAGGATAGCACATAAGGCATTTGACAAGATACATCAAATAAGCGAAACAATGGTTGTTACTACAGCAGGCTTAGTTTCTGATGCTCAGTTAATTACTAAATTGATAAAAGCAGAGCTAATGCTTAAAAAAATCCGAGAGACTAGAGAAGCTACGGTTAAAGAAGCTTCTAATTTACTGGCAAATATTGTTTATGCGAATGTAAGAAGAATGTCTATGGTGCCTGGAAT
>CAZPBI010000073.1:0-7026 GCA_964584825.1 Candidatus Woesearchaeota archaeon | reverse complement strand
GCTTCTCCTTGGCCAGCATATAAATAACCATTAAACTCTTCTAGGCTAAGGATTATTCCTTGTACACCATCATAACTTAAGAACCATTCATCTGGGTCACATTCTATTAAACCTTCTCCTAAGTTTGTTGTATTTTTTTCCGGATTACAGACAAAGATATCGCCATCACCTGCATCATCACCTTGGCCAGCATATAATTTACCATTAAAAGTTCCTAAAGAATATATAGTTTCTTGAGCACCATTATATGAAGTTTTCCAGTCAGAATTATCACATAATTTGTCATCTCCAGTTGTGTTTGGCCTGCAAACAAAAATGTCGCCATCACCTGCTCCAAAACCTTGGCCAGCATATAATTTACCATTAAATACTTCAAGACTAAATATTTGTTCTTGAGCACCATTATATGAAGTTTTCCAGTCAGAATTACCATCACAAACACTTACATTACCTGTATTATTTGTAAAGCAAATAAAGATATCGCCATCACCTGCATCATTACCTTGACTAGCATATAATTTACCATTAAAAACTGCTAAAGAAGGTATTTCTTCTTGTGCACCATTATAAGATAAGAACCATTCATCATTATCGCAAATTTCTACACTTCCAGTTGTATTAAATCCAGGATTACACCAATATATATCCCCTGTTGCACCTCCAGAAGCTTTTCCACTGTAAAAAAATCCGTTATATTCTTGCAGCGAATAAGTAGAAGTTCCACTATTTGAAGTTGTCCAGTTAGTTACAGCACTTGCATTGTCTAATTTAAAGTTTAATGTTCCAGTATTTTCATCAAAGTATAATCCATAATCTCCCTTGTCAATTACTCCCTGAGAAGAAATATTTGAGTAAGTGCTTGAATAATTTGTAAACTGGTAATCAAATTTAATCCATGCTGATAAAGTTATATTCTGAACTACTCTTAAGCTTGGGGTATCATTTATGTTTACAAAGTTGTTCATTCCATTAAACATGAATGAGTTACCGAATCTTCCTGATAAGTTACCTAAAGACTGTTGTGTTGTGTTCCATCTTATATAAGTGCCGTTGTTTAATGCTTTTACTGAGTTGCTAAAGTCTAATGCAAATGTATAATTTTCATAACTAGATGCATTATCAAAGTGGTATAATAACACTAAACCACCAGTTCCATCTGGCTTTACTGGAAGTGCTGAGAAGTTGTAAGTTATGTTGAAAGAAGATCCATTAATTATTGAATAGTTTATATATAATATATTGTTGTAATCTAAACTAGTTGAATTACCTCCGTAAATTATTAAATTAGTTATATTAGATAAACGATCTGCTGTTGTAATGTTTAATGTTGCTGATATACTTGTAGTTATTGTGGTTGCATTTAAAGGTGAGTTTAGAGTTAAATTAGGTGATGTTGTGTCTATTGTAAATATATTCCTGCTTGTATTTCCTATTGTATTGTTTGAACTTGTGCATGAAACATACCAAGAATAAGCTAAATTACTGGTAAATGTTAGATTAAATGTCTGGTTTATGTCTTCTGTTATTGTTGTATCTGTTTGATTATTTATACTATCTAAATATAATGTACAATTGCTTACTGTTGCTGATTCTGCTGTTATGTTATAAGTCAAGTTTACTGAATTTGTATTTAAGAAAGAGTTATTTTCTGGAGATATTTGAGAAACTTGTGATATTAAAATACTTGTGTTTACCCAGTCAGAACTTATATTACCATCATAAACTCTGAATGCTGCTGTCCAATTTTCACTTTTTGTAAATACATTTGTTAGATTATTTATTAATGTGTAAGAAACTTGGGTATTATTTGCTACTCCTGTTATATTTGTCCTGAAATGTTCTCTTGTACTATTCCAGAAGACTATTTCTACTGTCATTATATCTGCTTCTGGATCTGATACTACACTTGTAGCATTTAAATTATTAGTTGTAAATATTTGATTTGGAATTATTACTGGAGCTGAATTATTTGGAGCAGTGTTACCAATTAATACTGAGGAATTTACCCAATTATCTGAATTTATTGTATTATCATTTGTTCTTGATGCACATATCCATGTTTCTCCTTTTGTAAAGATATTACTGGCATTATTTGTTAATTTGTATGATACTACTGTGTTACTTCCTGTTAATATACTAATGTTTGTCCTGAAGTGCTCTCTGCTATTGTTATACCATATTATTGTTCCATTACCAGTATCACTATTTGAATCTATGAATGTAAATGAACAGTTTAGATCATCTACTGTTCTAGGTAAACTTGGCCTTATTGTTGTGTTAGCATTTTCTGGTCTTTTGTTTATTGTAAACTCAAATATCCCAGTACTGTTTACATTTCCTGCTAAGTCTGTTGCATTTGCTTTCCAGTAATATTTTCCATAAGTTAAGTTGTATAAGTTGGCTACTTCTAAGTCTGATAAACTTCTGTTCCAGATTGCTACTTCGTCTATTGAACCGTTGAAAAATAATTGCGCACCTGCATAGAATGGTCTAGTTACACCTATCCTAAATGTATTTCTTCCAGACCCACCTAAAACAGCAGTATTATTATCAAGTGTCGCATTTTGTCCATTAACAAAGAGTTTAACTATTGAATTTGTATTATCCCTAATAAAAATTATTTGAGTCCATTGATTTAAGATTACAAATGAAGAATTAGAATAAAAACCAAATCCAGCTCCACTGTTTCCAAATTGATCTATTCTTATAGATCCCGAACCATTAACAAACAAAGCCCATTCTTTATTAGAAATGTCATTATTTTCTGTAATTATTGGTAAAAATCCAGATGTGCTTGGAGATTTTAATTTAATCCATACAAGTGCTGAAAAGGATTTATTTGCAGTCACAACTTTTTTTTGGACATCAATATAATCATCTTTTTCAAATTCAAATGCTCCACCGAACTTTCCACCAGTTGCATTAAATCGTGGACCTCCATTGCTTGCGTTTACTACTCCTGTACCATTACTTCTATTCAAAGACCAGTCATAAACAGTAAAGTTAGTTCCATTCACAGCATTTTCAAAATTAGTAATATTATCAAAGTGATACAATAATACTAAACCATCAGTTCCATCTGGCTTTATTGGAAGTGCTGTGAAGTTGTAAGTTATATTAAAGGAAGAACCATTAATTACTGAATTGTTTATGTATAATATATTATTGTAGTCTAAATTTGTTGAATTACCACCGTAAATTATTAGTGGCACTATATTTGATAAAAGATCTGCTGTTGTAATGTTTAGGATTGCTGAAATATTTGTAGTTACTGTTGCATTTAAAGGAGAGTTTAGAGTTAAATTAGGTACTGTTGTGTCTATTGTAAATATATTTATACTAGAATTACCTTTCACATTTAATGAGTTTGTACAAGTTACATACCAAGAATAAGCTAAATTACTAGTAAATGTTAGATTAAATGTCTGGTTTGTATTTTTAGTTATACTTGTATCTGTCTGGTTTACTAAATTATCAGTTAAATATAATGTACAATTTGGAGAGATTACAGATACATTATATGTTAAATTTACTGAAGTTGTAGATATAAATGAATTATTAGCTGGATAGACTATATTTACAGTTGGAGTTGAATTTGAACTTATTTCAAACTCAAATATCCCAGTATTGTTTACGTTTCCTGCCAAGTCTGTTGCATTTGCTTTCCAGTAGTATTTACCATAAGTTAAATTGTATAAGTTAGCTACTTCTAAGTCTGATAAACTTCTGTTCCAGATTGCTACTTCATCTATTGTTCCGTTGAAAAAATTACTTGTTGGAACATTAACCCAACCAGCGATATTATCAAAACCAATTCTCCAGAAACCTGTGAAATTTTCTCCAGAATTTGCACTAGATAGATTAGAAGCAAGAGCACCATCAACATACAAAAACATACCTCTATTATTCGTAGACTCATTTGATAAAGTTGCAGCAACATGGTGCCAAGATCCATCATTATATTTAGCTGATGAAGAATTAGAACTAATTACCCTAGCAGTATTTGGGTTAACTCCAAAATATAATCCTCCAGTGTTATTCATGTAAATATGCCTATCATAGTTAGAACTTATTTTTGTTGAATCACCACCAAAACCAATTAATTTACCTCCTTTTGTAGAAGTTGTTTTAAACCAAAGGCTTAAAGTAAAAATATGTGGGCCTACAAACGAGTTTTGTATAGCAACCATATCTCTTAATCCATCAAACTCAAATGCCCCACCAAACAATTGATTAGTTGAATTCCATTTAGGTCCGTCACTGCTTGCATTGGCATATCCAGTTCCGTTTCTATTATTTCCAGACCAGTCATATACTGTAAAGTTACTTCCATTAGTTGCATCCTCATAATTAGTTATATTATCAAAATGATACAATAAGACTAGTCCGTCTGTTCCATCTGGTTTTATTGGCAAAGCTGAGAAGTTGTAAGTTATGTTGAAAGAAGATCCATTAATTACTGAATTGTTTATGTATAGTATGTTATTATAATCTAAACTAGTTGTATTACCTCCGTAAATTATTAGTGGCACTATATTGGATAAAAGATCTGCTGTTGTAATGTTTAGGATTGCTGAAATATTTGTAGTTACTGTTGCATTTAAAGGAGAGTTTAGAGTTAAATTAGGTACTGTTGTGTCTATTGTAAATATATTTATACTAGAATTACCTTTCACATTTAATGAGTTTGTACAAGTTACATACCAAGAATAAGCTAAATTACTAGTAAATGTTAGATTAAATGTCTGGTTTGTATTTTTAGTTATACTTGTATCTGTCTGGTTTACTAAATTATCAGTTAAATATAATGTACAATTTGGAGAGATTACAGATACATTATATGTTAAATTTACTGAAGTTGTAGATATAAATGAATTATTAGTTGGATATACTATATTTACAGTTGGAGTTGTAGTTATTTCAAACTCAAATATTCCTGTGTTGTTTACATTTCCTGCCAAGTCTGTTGCATTTGCTTTCCAGTAGTATTTACCATAAGTTAAGTTGTATAAGTTAGCTACTTCTAAGTCTGATAAACTTCTGTTCCAGATTGCTACTTCATCTATTGTTCCGTTGAAAAAATTACTTGTTGGAACATTAACCCAACCAGCGATATTATCAAAACCAATTCTCCAGAAACCTGTGAAATTTTCTCCAGAATTTGCACTAGATAGATTAGAAGCAAGAGCACCATCAACATACAAAAACATACCTCTATTATTCGTAGACTCATTTGATAAAGTTGCAGCAACATGGTGCCAAGATCCATCATTATATTTAGCTGATGAAGAATTAGAACTAATTACCCTAGCAGTATTTGGGTTAACTCCAAAATATAATCCTCCAGTGTTATTCATGTAAATATGCCTATCATAGTTAGAACTTATTTTTGTTGAATCACCACCAAAACCAATTAATTTACCTCCTTTTGTAGAAGTTGTTTTAAACCAAAGGCTTAAAGTAAAAATATGTGGGCCTACAAACGAGTTTTGTATAGCAACCATATCTCTTAATCCATCAAACTCAAATGCCCCACCAAACAATTGATTAGTTGAATTCCATTTAGGTCCGTCACTGCTTGCATTGGCATATCCAGTTCCGTTTCTATTATTTCCAGACCAGTCATATACTGTAAAGTTACTTCCATTAGTTGCATCCTCATAATTAGTTATATTATCAAAATGATACAATAAGACTAGTCCGTCTGTTCCATCTGGTTTTATTGGCAAAGCTGAGAAGTTGTAAGTTATGTTGAAAGAAGATCCATTAATTACTGAATTGTTTATGTATAGTATGTTATTATAATCTAAACTAGTTGTATTACCTCCGTAAATTATTAGTGGCACTATATTGGATAAAAGATCTGCTGTTGTAATGTTTAGGATTGCTGAAATATTTGTAGTTACTGTTGCATTTAAAGGAGAGTTTAGAGTTAAATTAGGTACTGTTGTGTCTATTGTAAATATATTTATACTAGAATTACCTTTCACATTTAATGAGTTTGTACAAGTTACATACCAAGAATAAGCTAAATTACTAGTAAATGTTAGATTAAATGTCTGGTTTGTATTTTTAGTTATACTTGTATCTGTCTGGTTTACTAAATTATCAGTTAAATATAATGTACAATTTGGAGAGATTACAGATACATTATATGTTAAATTTACTGAAGTTGTAGATATAAATGAATTATTAGTTGGATATACTATATTTACAGTTGGAGTTGTAGTTATTTCAAACTCAAATATTCCTGTGTTGTTTACATTTCCTGCCAAGTCTGTTGCATTTGCTTTCCAGTAGTATTTACCATAAGTTAAGTTGTATAAGTTAGCTACTTCTAAGTCTGATAAACTTCTGTTCCAGATAGCTACTTCGTCTATTGAACCTGTAAAAAAATTTGAGGCAGATGCATATGGACGCCCTAATCTTAAATTAGCACTTGGTGCAAAATCACCTTGTGTAATGGTTACGCTTATTTTTTTAATACCATTTAAATACCCTTTCAAATTAGTGCCATCTTTCACCCATACAACATAGTCCCATATTCCTACACCTGACATAGGGATTTGACTATCAGAAGCAGTTCCAGTAGGATAATTTCCACCAAAAACATTGTAATATCCATCTTGATATCCTAAAATTAAAGCAAACTCATTGCTACTACCAAAATCTGAAATATATGTATCAGCAGTAGTACTATCTGGCTTTATCCATAAGGATATAGTAACATTATTCATCGCTGGTGTGCCTGCTATATTAACAAAATCATTACTCCCATCAAATTTGAAAGCCCCACCGAAATAACCTGAACTATTCCAAGTTGGACAAGATGTTCCTGAGCATGAACCATTATTATTATTTAAAGACCAATCAAATGTAGTAAAATTAGCATTGGTAGTTGCATTTTCAAAGTTTGTTATGTTGTCAAAGTGCATTAATAAAACTAATCCATCTGTTCCATCTGGCTTTACTGGAAGTGCTGAGAAGTTGTAAGTTATGTTGTTTATCTGCAGGTTTATTGGTGAG
>CAZPBI010000072.1:2629-7033 GCA_964584825.1 Candidatus Woesearchaeota archaeon | reverse complement strand
ATAATTAAGCAAAGATTATAAAGGTTATTGTTTTTAATTTTTAGAATTTAAATTATAGGAAAATTTAGGGTTGTTTTTTGTTGGAAATTAAAATTTGTATTATACGTTCTCTATTCTGATTTTCTTCTAAAATAACCCATACAGAAATATTTCATCCCTCTAATGAGCGGAAAACAGATTCTTCTACTTCCTCTATCTCCTTGTTGTTTTAATTTATGTTTGTAATAAGTAAGAAAATCATAGTAATCTCCCACTTCACAATCTATCCATCTTGATAAATCACTATCATTTTTGACTGAAGTATAATCAATATAATCGTCTTCTTTAAGCCCAGATTGCTCTAATTCTTCAATTGGAATGTTAATTATCCCTCTAGGTAAATCTATTTCCATGTCACGTATAGAATAAAGATGACCTATTATTGAAACCATTTCTGGAATATTCTTGCCGCGTAATTGTGATCTAGCAATCATAAGACTTATATTCATCACAGGAACATAAACTCTTTTAAAATATTCCTCTAACTCTCTTCTAGAATAAACAGTTTTTTCTTTTGATCTTTGATAATCAAAAAGCATAATTTCAATTATTTTTCTAGAATCTTCTTCAGGATTATCTCCATCTCTTTTATAATCTTCTATTCTTTCCATAAAATAATTATATAGTTCAATAATCTTAGGTCCGTGATTATTTCCATTTATTTCTTCCAATATAGAATGAACATAATCTTTAGGATCTGTTGATATTTTTCTATCTCCGTCAAGAACATCATCTATATGACGAAAAAAGAAATATGCGCTTCTACATATCTTAGCTTGAGTAGGGTTTATTATCCCAGCTAGGTACATACAGCTAACAACACCAGATCTTATTAAGTCTCTCTTAATAAGATGAGCTGCTTCTTGTAAACAAATTGTTTCTATTCCCATTTTATCTAAATAAAAAAGCAATTTTATGAAGTCTCAAATTTGAGTCTAGCAAACCTTGTTTAAATCTCCTTAATTTATTTAATCCTTCTTTATGCATTATTTTTAATGATTCTAGAACTATTGGTTTGGTTGTTGATGGGTAAAACCTTTTGTCTAATAGACTAAGAGCATTTTGGGCTTTTTCTTCTATATCATCTTCGCTAATAAATCCCTCTGTGATTAATGTAACATTACTATCATTTGCATCTTTATACACATCTAACATATCATCAAAAATTTGTAAATAAGCTCCTATTTCTTTTATATCTTTCACTAAATCTTCATCATCAATATCTGGATTGGCCACATAAGAGTATGTCAGAAATGCATAAGCTCCTTTACTAAAGGTTATATACCTTAAATATTCTTCTTGTGAGGAAGTAGGTATTTCTAAATATTGCTCCCTTCTCTGATTTAATCCTGCTATCTGTAATTCATGTATTCTATTGAGACAAGCATATAATCCCATTTTATCTCTGCTAATTGAATCTTCCAATTTTCCAAAAGCTAAAGCCACAAGCTTATCTAAATCAGTTTCAGGTTTTATTTTTTCTCCATTAAGTAATTTACCTGCAAAAGTTATGGAATCAGGATTATAATCTTCATCAAAAATAGAATCATAAAAAACACTAAGAAAAGAGATTGTTAACATGTCTTTTCTTATTCTAATATTGTCTTTATTTTGAAAAAACCTATAAGTTTCACTAATAGGAATACAATGACTTAAAACACTTGCTTTAGGATGCCTTCTAAAACTAACAAAGTTTGGATTATCAAATTTTGCATCTCCAAATTCTTCATCATAGATTCTAGAAAAACTCCTGGTTCTATAATACACATATGCTGGAACAGTTAGTGAAATTGGATTGAACATGATCGGTTTATTATCACTAAGTTTATAATATTTATTATTTTTGTAGCCATATTATCTGTTAAATCAAGCCGCCGAAGCCAATTACATATAATCGCTGTTAGTTTCTCCGAATGATGAGGACGAGATTTTAATGCAACGTTCGGCGAAGCCGAAAAACTCAAAGTAAATTTGGACTCCGTCAATTCAGCGAACACAGTGAGCAATCAAGACACAGAATTAAGGGGGCTGGTAGGTTCTCAATATTAACTCTCAGATAGTAATATTTATAAGGTTATGATTTTCTCTATATGTTATATGCCAAATTATGATGTTCAGTTTACAGGGAATGACGTTTTTGATAGATTTCAGAATGTTAGAGGATTAAAAGGGAAACAAAAAGAAAGCACTCTTGTCGTTCTTCAACATGAATTGTATAGTGATATTGTGGCAACATTTACCAGATCTGGAGTATTCACAGGAGAAGAAAGAGAATATTATGGAGAGCAACCGAATATTCATCAGAGAGGTTATGTTGATAATCTTCATTCTTCTGGAAGATTAGTTTTAGCTTCTCTTGATGGTGTGCTTAAATATTGCACAAAAAAAGGCAAACCAGAAGATATTGAAAAGGAAGGGAGAGAAGCATCTAAAAGTTTAGTAGGAAGAATGAAGGGGGTAGCACAATATCTTCCAGCGACAGATAGAGTTTTACAATTAGGAAATGTTGCTCCTAAACGACAAGAGGCACTTGAAGAATTAGATATTTTTTATGGAATGGCATTTTATACATATAATCTTGAATTTGCAAGAAATTTTCAAAGAGATGTTTATAATTTAAGAGAAGATTTGGGAACACTTTGGAATTCGCAATTTGCAAATAGTAGAACTAAAACATTTGTAGGAATGGATAAACCAAGCATTGTGCCAATAGAAACAAATGTTGATTACTTTAGAAATGCGGTAATGCCTCTAATAAAAAATATCCAACAACACTCTTTTAATCCTGAAAACGATATTGAAGGACGATTACAAAATCCTGAAAAGAAATTTCACAGATTTTTCGGAGTTTATGATACAGTAGATGAAGAAAATCGACAAATTGTTATCACAGTTAAAGATTGGGGTTTTGGAATAAGACCTGAAACTCAAGAAAGATTATTTGAAAGAGGTGTTTCAACAAAAACAGATAGCGAAACTGAACATGGAGTTGGATTGTGGGCAGTAAAAGAATTTGTTGAAGCCAATGGTGGAAAAATCTGGGTTGAAACAGAATTAGGAAAAGGAACATCATTCAAATTCACAGTTCCATATAGAGAAAATGACCACTTCATGTATAAGCAGTAAAGACCAGCCCCCTTTCTATTTTTTAGGACTCCAAATTTATTGTATATAATTGGTGTTAGTTTCCTTTTCTGTAGAAAAAGTTAGAGCTTTAGTGAAGAAGTAAGCGGGCGAGCGTCTTTTAGGGCAGGTGTTGTTATTTATAGTAACGTTAGAGTAGTAAAGAATAGAAAGATTTATAAGTAATAGCTTTAACTAATACTTATGGATCTAAATGGGATATTGGAATATGTAACAGAAGGGATGAAATGGTTAGCTGTAGGTGGAGCTACTGGATATATAGGAATAATGTTATCAGGTACCTTTGTATCGCTATTCTCAAAAAGAATAAGAGATCAACAAGAGTTGGATACCGTTGTTGAAGAAGAATCTTCTAAATTAGAATTAGATGGAGTTAAAGGAGTTTTACGCGATTATTCTGAATGTGTATCTTATGTAGATAGTGATGGAATTTCGGTTATTGAAGTTGGTGGATTTTATGCAAATAGGGGGGGTGTAAGACATGAATTATACCATCACTTTAAAGGTGATTGTAAACGATCAGTAAATAATTGGCCTATAGAAGCAAAATATTTGTTAATGATTGAACCACGTGCTTGTTTATATCAATCAACAAAAATAAAACTTTAAGACGCCTACCTTATTTATTAATTCTTCAAATTTTTAATTTGTCTAGCTTTTAGATCGCCCGCTTATTGAAACTAAGCGCTGTTAAGTCCTCGCGAATACTTGGAGCGACCGAGAAACCGAAGGTTTCGGAGGAGTCATGAGGGCACTTCGTGGTAGGCACATCATAAATTACGCTAAATATCTACCGTATGTTTCTATCCAAGAATCTTCTTTCCGTTTGATTTCATTAGGAATTTCTGATAAAAGCACTACAGGATGATGTCCCATTCTTTGTAGATCATATGCATGCAAGATACCTGTTATAAGAGAATCACTACTTACCTCATCAGCAAGTTCCAACAGACGAATACTGCTCAGAATTGATAATCGTTGCCATCTTTTATCCTTTTCCAATTCTTCTTCTCCATCAAACATGTACCAAGTCTTTAATCTCGCAAGGATAGAATCTTTATTATTTCTAATATTATTAAGGAGGAATTAAGAGATTTTATTGATAAGAATAAGCTTAGTGATGATGATTGGCTGTTTAATGGAAATAATGGCTATCATTATAGTCAAAAATCGGTTTATATTATAGTTAAAAAGGCAGGTAAAAAAGCTAAGATAAATAAG
>CAZPBI010000072.1:0-2619 GCA_964584825.1 Candidatus Woesearchaeota archaeon | reverse complement strand
TTAATCTCGCACGCTTTTTATATACTTTCTGATCTTCAATGGGTTTAATTTGAACGCCAATTCCTCTCAAGAGATCACACATGTTATAGAGAAATTGATATTGTGGAGAAGAATTATCTTTTCCTTCACTCAAAATTCTATCTAAATCCCAAGGACTTTCTACTGCAACGATTTCTTTAGGAGTTATTTGTTCACTAAAATAACTCATCGCTTTATTATAATCGGGGTGTTTAATGTTATGATATACACCGATAACTCTTGGTTTTCCTATCATACTATCTGAATAAGGTGTTTTGTTTTAAATTTTACTATGGATTAGGGATTGGATAGATAAAGTGCCCTCGTGATTGAACCTAATCAGTGTTAGGTTCCTTTTGCAAAGCAAAAGTTAGAGCGAAGCGAGAAAGTTTTTGCGTTTCTGTATAGAAAACTATTTAATCTATATCATCTTATTTCTTCACTATGAGAAATAATCCAGATACTGGTTTTATTATGGGAACAATCGAGGAGAAAGTTGGAGATTTAGAATCAACTGATTTAAGGAGTGTAAGAATAAAAGTTAAAAGATTTGAAGACGAACTAGAAGAAACTTGGCGACGGAATAACTTAACACAAGAGATCGTGCCAGATAAAGTGATTGATGTTTACTTGAATCCTAGATACGGTGGAAGATATGATGAATTATCAGTAGGCGATCATGTTAGAGTGCACGTAGCTCTTATTGGTGCTTGGAGTGCGAAGAAAGGAAGTTACAATTATCTAATCGGTGATCGAACAGAGATACTGCAGTGAAAGAAACGCAAAAATTGAAACTAACAGTATATTAATCTATTCCTTTGTTTTCTTCATTTATAGCGCTTATATCGCTTAAATTCTTATCTTGATGGTTTAATTTTTCATCTTGATAGTTTAATTTTTATAGGTTTTACTTAGTGGTATTAAAATAAAATAAGAAGGTTCAATTAAGAACCTTCTAAAACCTTTTTCATATAGTTTACTGGTTTAATTTTGAATATCATATCCCTAAAGTTGCCCTTAGCTCATCACTTGGTTTCCAAGGTGGCTCAAAAACAACTTCAACTTCAACATCTTTTATACTTTGATTATCTAATATCTTGCTTTTTATTTCCTCAACAAGCATTGGTCCATAAGGACAAAGTGGAGTTGTAAAAGTCATCTTAATAAAAACCTTATCTTTCTTTATGTTTAAATTATATATTAATCCTAATGTCCATACATCTATATGTATTTCAGGATCATTGCATGTTTTTAATATTTCAATAACTTCTTCTTTCTTAACCATTTTATTCCTCTAATACCTCATAACCATTTTCTTCAATTTCCACAGCTAAATTATAATCTCCACTTTTAACTATTTTTCCATCAACCATAACATGCACTTTATCAGGCTTAATATATTCTAATATCCTATTATAGTGTGTTATTAATAAAACTCCAACATTTGGGTTTAATAAGCTATTAATTCCATTAGCAATTACCTTTAAAGCATCTACATCAGTTCCAGAATCTGTTTCATCTAATATAGCAATCTCAGGATTTAACATAGCCATTTGCAAAATCTCCATCCTTTTTTTCTCTCCTCCTGAAAAGCCCTCATTTAAATAACGACTAATAAAACTCTCATCAATCTTTAATAATTTCATCTTCTCCTTTAAAATTTTGATAAAATTTAAAACATCTATTTTATCTTCCCTTCTTGAATTTATTGCAGTTCTTAAAAAATTACTTATCGTAACTCCAGAAATTTCACTAGGATATTGAAATGATAAAAATAATCCTAGTCTTGCTCTCTTATCAACTGATAATTTTGTAATATCCTCTCCTTTGTAAGTTATATAACCTTTTGTAATCTTATATTTAGGATGACCAATTATTGTTAATCCTAAACTTGATTTTCCCGCGCCATTTGGCCCCATTAAAGCATTTACCTCTCCTTTTCTAACTACTAAATTTACTCCTTTCAAAATTTCTTTTCCATCAACTTCAACATGCAGATCTTTAATTACTAATTCTTGTTCCATTTTCAAACTCCTTAATTCCGTCTCTAATTGCAACTAAACTTAGTACAGCACATCTTACTCTTACTGGCCCAATTGGAATTTGCAATAATTTAATAACATCATCCCTAGTTAAATTTTTTATTTCTTCTAAACTTTTACCTTTAATCTCCTCACTTAAAATGCTTGCTGCACTCCTGCTAATCGCGCAACCATTAGCTATATATCTAATATCTTTTAAATTTTTTTTATCATCTAATTTTAAGTAAACTATTATCTCATCCCCACATAAAGGATTATACTCGCGATGTTTAATTTCAGCCTCGCTTATTAATCCATAATTTCTAGGGTTTTTATAATGATCTAGTATAATTTCCCTATAAATTCCCTCCCCTGTATAATCTTTATCAATATCCATATTAACTAAACACCTTTATTGCTTTATTAATTCCATCAGCAAGCTTATCAATATCTTCTTTTGTATTATATAAAGACAAACTTGCCCTACAACTAGCTATTAATCCCAATGTTTTCATTAATGGCATAGCACAATGATGACCAGCTCTTATTGCTATTCCATTATCATTTAAAACAGCTGCAA
>CAZPBI010000071.1:2402-7046 GCA_964584825.1 Candidatus Woesearchaeota archaeon | reverse complement strand
AGGCTGGATGCATATGACTATGAAGGAATTAAACCAGATATAATAAGCGATGGTAATACTATTCCATTAAAAGAAAATTCCATAGACACAATTTTATGTACGCAAGTTCTAGAACATGTTCAATATCCGCAAAAAATGATAGATGAAATTTATAGAGTTTTAAAACCAAATGGTATCTGTATATTGAC
Source organism: Candidatus Woesearchaeota archaeon (assembly GCA_964584825.1). Classification (GTDB taxonomy): domain Archaea; phylum Nanobdellota; class Nanobdellia; order SCGC-AAA011-G17; family JACPIM01; genus CAYIBE01. The sequence continues at coordinate 6,858 of CAZPBI010000071.1, read as the reverse complement.
TACACATATGGCAAATCCTTTACATGGTTTACCCCATGATTATTATAGATTTACAAGAATTTGTTTTGAAAAAGTTTTATTTAAAAAATTTAAAAAAGTAAGTGTAAAAGAAAATGGTGGTGCATTATTGTCAATCTTCCAGCTAATTAATTGGGGACTAACAGACATCTTGCCTGGGTTTATTGCCATGCCTTTTGTTATTTTGATCAATATTATAATTAAACCCCTAGACAAGATATTTTTCAATCCAATGTTTACCACAAACTATATAGTAATCGCAATAAAATGAACAAAGATGGAATTTAGCATAATAATACCAGTAGCTCCAGAAAGAAATGCAGAAATACTCGAATGTATAAAAACACTTGATTACCCCAAAGATAAATTTGAAATTATAGTAGAACACGGCAAAAATCCGTCTGAAAACAGAGACAGAGGTATAAAAAAAGCAAAATATAATAATATAGTTTTTTTAGATGATGATGCATTTATAGAAAAAGATTTTTTAACAAATATAAAAAATTTCTTTACTAAATATCCAGATTTTGATATAATAGGAGGAATTCAATTAACTCCGCACGATGATACAGTATTTTCAAAGATTTCAGGGATAGCATTATCTTCATTTTTTGGTGCATATAAAATGAAAAATAGGTATTCAGGAACTAAAGTTAATCTTAATGCAACCGAAAAAGATTTAACATCAGCAGTCTGTATAATTAAAAAATATGTATTTGACAAAATTAGCGACTTCAATCCAAAATATTTCCCAGGAGAAGACCCAGATTTATTTATAAGAGCCAAAAAGAATAATTTCAAACTTGCTTCAGATCCAGATATAAAAATTTATCATAAAAGAAGACCAACATTTTCATCATTTTTTAAACAGATATATTTTTATGGAAGAGTAAGACCAAAAATCTCTAAAAATGCTTTATTCTCAGTATTCGTTTTACCATCCTTATTTACAATCTACTTAATCACCTTACCTTTATTATTTTTTATAAATAAAATATTTTTCTTCCCATTACTAATCTACGGCATATCTTCAATAACATTTGCAACACATGACTCAATAAAAAATAAGCACTATAAAGCGTTTTTCCTATTGCCATTTCTTTATTTAACAATGCATATTTCCTATGGTTTAGGCTTTATCAAAGGATTAACAGAAAAAAGCTAATTAACCTCTAAAGCAGGAGTAATATTATCAAGTGCTTTCTCAATACTCAAATTTTTTTCATTATTCAATTTCTTTTCCTTTCTTATCCTTGCTAGCTCTTTTAATTTATAAGTAAATCTGTTATTTATTAAAGTATCTCTAAATTGTTCATACATTCCATACCTTAAATAAAATCTTTCTAAATTTATTAAAAATCTAGTTTGTTCATATAAATTTACCCTATAGAAAGTTCTTAAAAGTTTTTTAGATGGTATCTTTGATATATTAGCATGAAAGGTTAATACACCAAAAGTTTCAAAGTCATCAAAAGTCTTAGGATCTTTTACTTTATTATTTAAAACGCTGAACTCCCAATAAGGTGTTCCAGGAAAAGGTCTATAAATCTGTAACAAATTCTGATCAGAAGGAATTTTTCTCATATATTCTAAAGTTAATTTTAATTCGTCCATAGTTTCATCTGGATGTCCCATCATATATGTATTTGTTACAAAAGTACCATTTTTTCTTAAAGCCTTAGTTACTTTAATTGCATGATCTAATATAACTGGTTTTGTATTTAGCCTTTGAATTCTCTCACTTCCAGATTCTACGCCCAACATAATACTCTCACAACCTGCCTTAGACATAGCCTCGGCAGCTTTCTCATTTAATAAATGAAACCTAGTAACAGACCACCATCTAACATCTTCACCAATTTCCTTAATCTCTTTTGAAAATCTTTCTGCATGTCCAGGTCCAGATATCTGTAAATCACCAGCTATATCCATTCTATTAACATGTTTACTAGTTAAACTTTTTATGAGAGCAAACTCCTCCATAATCCTTCTTGCACTTAACGTCCTATAAGTCCCACCAAAATCTTTTACAGCATCATTAGCGTGATGGCAAAAAGCACATCTATAAGGACAACCCCTGTGTGATTCTATAAATATTATATTATTTTTTTTATAATGAAAATACTTGTCAATATTGCTTATTAAATCCCATGCAGGTAATGGCTTTTTTTCTAAATCAATAAATCTAGTTTGCGGCGGATTGATTATTATCTCACCATTTTTTTTATATGCAATTCCATTAGGCATAATATTTTTTTCTTTGTTTAGATATTGAATAAGTTCTAAAATCGCATATTCCCCTTCTCCAATTACTCCATAATCTACAGCGTGATACTGTAATGTTAATCTAGGGAGTATTGTAACATGCGGTCCACCCCAAATAACAACTTTCTCTAGTTCTTTAGCAACATCACTAACCAACAAACCTCTTGATAAACCAGGCCCAGTTAATACACTTATTGCAACTATATCAGGATCAGATTTTTCAATATCATTAATTACTCTTTTTTTATCAATCTTTTCTCCAGAGTAATCTATAATTTCAACATCTAAACCCTCTCTCCTCAAAAATCCAGCAATACTAAGTAATCCATTTGGTGGATAAGCACCAAATTCTGTTGCTGGCGCAATAAAAAGCACCTTTTCAAATTTTTTAACAACCTCTGTTTGAAGCATAAATAACCCAGCATTTCCTTCTTTAAAAAACTTCCGTTGATAAAACATAACCTAAACATAGCAATATATAAGAATCTTAACAACAATTATTAAAAGACTAAATTAAAATGGCTAAGGCATGATTTTACCCACCGTAAGTATAATAATAAGTACTTATAATTGTAAATCACTAGCAGAAAGATGTGTTAAAAGTATTATAGCGCAAGATTACCCTAAAAGAAATATTGAAATCTTAGCAGTTGATAGCTATTCTATAGACGGAACAATTGAGGTTTTAAAAAATCTAGGTGTAAAAGTAATATTAACAAAGGAAAAATATCCTGAAGGCAAAGGAAAGGCAAAATGGTTAGGTTATAAAAAAGCAAAGAATGAAATTATTATCTACACAGATTCCGATACAAAGTTACTGCAAAAAACATGGCTTAAAGATATTATAAAACCATTAATAGAAGATGATACAATAAGCTTATCTCTTCCTAGAATGTCCGTTATCGAAGAGGATAAGCCAATTAATAAGTATCTAAGTCTTATTGGTACAGATCCATTTCTACTAAATAAATCACTCGATCCCTTATTCGCATTACGTAAATTACAATTAGTAGACAAAGGTTCATACTACATTTATGAAATAAAACCAGAGAAATTTATTAATGTAGGTAGCTATTCGCTAGCAGCTAAAAAATCAACTTTAGATAAAATTGGTGGTTATAGCCATGATGTTGAAGTAAGTTATTTATTGGCGAAGAACAATATGGGTAAAATAGCCATTTCTAAGAAAGCAACAATACATCATTTAATAAGTGATAGCATAATAAAATTTACAAAAAAGAAATATTGGTGGGCAAATGTTTATTTTGAAACGCAAAGATACAACAGAGAATTTTCCTGGTTACCAAACTCATTTTCTTCTAAAGTTAAAGTTGGTTTAAATTTTTTAAAAAATTTTACATTCCTGCCATCAGCACTTCTTGGTATAAGAATGGCTATAAAAGATAAAGAATCTGCGTGGTTATTACATCCAGTAATAGTATGGTTAACATCTGCATCATATCTTGTTTCTTATATCAAAAATGATCTACTAAAGATTCATAGAAAGGTTGACATAAGAACGCATCAAATTATACTAAAAAATGAAGCCTGAAAAAATTACTATATTAGGAATGGGTTATGTAGGATTAACATTAGCAGCAGCTCTTGCAGAAAAAGAATTTTTAATTCATGGTGTAGATATCAATGAAGATCTTGTTAATAATTTAAATAAATGTAAACCACATTTTCATGAAAAAAATCTGCCAAGATTATTAAGAGAGCATTTGAATGAAAACCTTTTTATATCTACAAAAATACAAAATGAACCTCAAGATGCATTCATTGTTGCAGTTGGCACTCCTATAGATATAAATAAAAAACCAGTATTAACTTATCTAACAAATTCACTAGAGCAAATAATAAATAATCTGTATGAAAAACCATTAGTAGTAATTAGAAGTACAGTTCCAATCGGCACAACAAGAAATATAGTAAAACCAATATTAGATAAATCAAATACGCAATACCATCTTGTATCTTGCCCAGAAAGAACAGCTGAAGGAGATGCAATTAATGAATTATATACATTACCACAAGTTATTGGTGGCATAGATGAAGAAAGTGTAGACAAAGCATCGCATTTATTCAGCAAGCTTACAAATGCTGTAGTTAGAGTTTCCTCATTAGAAGCTGCAGAAACTATAAAACTTGTATGTAATTGTTATAGAGATGT
>CAZPBI010000071.1:0-2392 GCA_964584825.1 Candidatus Woesearchaeota archaeon | reverse complement strand
GGATAGTAGGTTTGAATCCTTACGAAATTATAAAGGGCAGCAATTTAGGATATGAAAGGTCCCAAATAGCCAATCCTGGATTTGTTGGAGGAGCTTGTTTAGATAAAGACCCATATATATTATTTGAATCATTAAAAAATTTTGGATTTGATCCTAGCATACTAAAAAATTCTAGACAATTAAATGAGAATTTACCGAATATAATAGCAGAAAAAATAAAAGTAACATTTGGGAATTTAGGCAAAAATAAAAATGCTAAATTATTCATAACTGGTTTAGCCTTTAAAGGTTACCCAGAAACTAATGATTTGAGAGGCTCGCACTCTATAAGGTTAATAGAAAAATTAAAAAAATTTGGTTATAGTAATATACACACACATGATTTTGTTGTTTCAGAAAAAGAAATAAAGCACACCAACACAACTTATACATCACTAGAAGAAGGTTTTAACAAATCAGATTGTGTAGTAATAGGGAATAATAATAGAAGATATCAGAATTTTATTATAGAAGATTTACTTGATAAGATGGCGAGACCATCAATTTTTGTAGATATTTGGGGCATGTTTGATAAAAAATATGTGGAAAAGAAAGGTATCATTTACGGAGGCATAGGTATATGAAAGTATTGATAACTGGAGGAGCAGGGTTTATTGGTTTTCATCTAGCAAAATATCTTGCAGACAAAGACAATGAAGTAACTCTAATTGACAATTTATTTAGAGGAAAAATGGATAATTGCATGGAAGAATTACTAAATAAAAAAAATGTTAGGTATATGGAAACAGATTTAATAAATGGATTATCTGACACATTAAAAAATTATAATCATGTTTACCATTTAGCAGCTATTAATGGTACTAAATATTTTTATGAAATACCTCACATAGTCCTTAAAACAAATGTCTTATCTACTATAAATATTCTAGATTGGTTCATAAAAAGTAATAGCGAAAAGATACTTTTTTCCTCATCAAGTGAAACATATGCAGGAACCATGAGAAAATTTGGATTACAAATACCAACACCAGAAGATGTACCATTATGTATAGAAGATATTAAAAATCCAAGATGGTCTTATGGCGGCACTAAGATACTAGGTGAATTATTATTTATAAACTATGCAAGACAAAATAAATTCAATATGTCTATAGCGAGGTATCATAATATTTATGGTCCAAGAATGTGGTATGAACATGTAATACCCCAATTTTTGTATAGAGCATACAAAAAAGAAGATCCATTTCAAATAAATGGAAATGATTCTAGAGCTTTTTGTTTTATAGACGATGCAGTAAAAGCAACAGAATTAGTAATGCAAAAGGATTTATGTAATAATGAAATTATAAATATAGGAAATGATCTTGAATTAATAACAATGGAGGGTTTAGCTAAAAAAATCTTTAAAGTTCTATCTATCAATCCAAAAATTGAAATTAAACCATCACTCCAAGGTTCTGTAAATATCAGATGTCCTGATATAACTAAACTAAAAAAACTGACAAATTACAAGCCAGAAGTTTCATTAGAAGAAGGATTAGAACAAATTCATAAATACTATTATCAGAAATTTAATGAAGGAGATGTTAATTATAGATAAAAAAGAAATCAAAAATAACATTTTTAATCTTGTTAGATATTATTTTGAATCAAAAGAAAATCAATTTATTCCTGGTCAGACTTACATAGGGGTAGGTTTTCCATGTTTTGATCATCACGAAATTAATTCAGCTATAGATTCATTATTGGATTTAAGATTATCCCAAGGCAATAAAGTTAAAGAATTTGAACAAAGCTTTGCTGAATACGTAGGAACACTTTATAGTATAGCAGTAAATTCTGGCTCTTCTGCAAATTTACTAGCCATATCAACATTATTAAAGAGGAAGATTGTAAAACCAGAATCAGAAGTAATAATCCCTGCTGCAACATTTACGACTGTAGCATCACCAATATTGCAAAATGGATTAATACCAGTATTTGTTGATATAGACCCAGATACTTATAATATCTCCCCTAAGGAAATTGAAAAAGCTATAAACAAAAATACTGGTTTAATAATGCCAGTCCATTCACTTGGTTGTCCTGCAAATATAGAAGAGATTATAGATATAGCAAATAAACATAGTTTGCCAGTTCTCGAGGATTGCTGCGAATCCCATGGTGCAGATTACAACGGAAAAAAAGTTGGTTCTTTTGGATTATTATCAACATACAGCTTCTTTGTTGCACATAATATGACATGCGGGGAAGGTGGCACAATCTTAACAAATGATAAAGATTTAGATACAACATTAAGATCATTAAGAGAATTTGGCAGATTAATTCAACCACCACAAAATAAACCTAGATTTTACTATAATGATGATTATTTAGTAAACTACGATGAGAG
>CAZPBI010000070.1:0-7193 GCA_964584825.1 Candidatus Woesearchaeota archaeon | reverse complement strand
CATAGACTCTAAATGCTGCTGTCCAGTTCTGTCCACTTGTGAAGTTGTTTGTTGCGTTATAATTTAATTGGTAGGACTGGTTAGTTCCATTTGCTACATTTGTAAAGTTAACTCTGAAGTGTTCTCTGCTGTTGTTGTAAAATATTATTTCTACTGATCTTGCATCATTTGCATCATTATCTACTATTAAACTTGATGCATTTAATGAACTGTTGTAGTAAGGGGGGTTAGGGAATATGAATGGAACTGGATTATTTGGTCTTGTGTTGTTTATCACTACTGATGCATTTACCCAGTCTGAATTAGTTCCTGAACTACTTGTTGTTATATTATAATTAATAGTAAAATTATATAATTCTGGAGTAAAATTAGAGTTATTTACGTCACGTTCAAATAATGCTTGATATTGGAAGTACTGGTTATTTCCTGTAATTGAGGTATTTAATAAATTAGTTCCGTTTGTGAAGTAAGAACTACTTGTATTATCTGGACCTACAAAACTTTCTCCTGAACAACTACTATCATCACAAGATCTTATTTGGAAAGATAAATTTGAATGGCCTCTTTTATATAAGTCTTGTACTTCTTGTGCACTTAAAGATCTGTTCCAGATTGCTACTTCGTCTATTGTACCATTGAATATATTATTACATTGTGAGTTTCCTATTATAAGGGGTTGATTATTTAACATAGAATTACCAAAATTTCCAGCACTATCATCTGTACTTGCATCTAATAAACCATTAATATACAATAATATTCCTGAAGAAATAGAACCCCCATTATAAGTCGCTGCAACATGATACCAACTTTCATTGTTGAATACTATATTAGATAATCTACCAATATAATTAGTTGGAACAGAATCATATAATTGTAAGGATAATCTGTTGTTTGGGAATACCCTAAGCCAATAACCAGTATATGGGTCAACACAACCTGATGATTTAGTTACAATCGACCTATACCCCCCTGCCCTAATTTTCACCCAAGAAACTATAGTAAAACTGTTTGTTCTTTCTAAGTCTAAACTGGACGAATCCGTTATTGAAAGATTATCATTTACACCATCGAAATCAAAACCACCTTTAAATTTAGCACTATTATTAAATCTTCCTGGTAATCCATTAGTTGCATTTCCATTGTTATTATTTCCTGAAAAATCAACTACAGTTCCATTTGAAGAAGTATAATTTTCTCTGTTGTTTACTGTATCATTATTAAAATGCATTAACAAGACTAAGCCAGTCATGTTAAATCCTCTTTGTGCTGTTGATGTTTCATAGAAAGTACTTCCAGAAACTGGATTAGAAACTAGTTCCTGACCATAAGGTATTCCTTCACCCCAAGAAAAGTTATTCCAAGTAACTGTTGAATTTGCATTTATTATTTTACTTGTATAATTTCCTCTATAACTGAAGTTTCTTCCCATGAAATTAGGATTAGTTGGAAGGCCAAATAAGCCAGAAGAATTTAATTGTACAAATCCAGAAATATTAAAAGAAGTATTAAAGTAAACTGAATTTGAATTATTTAAGTCTGTTCCATTATAAAGTAAATTAGAATATACAATAGAACTAGTAGTTATACCATCATTTGTTATTGCTGCGCAGGTCCAGGTCTGCCCTCTTGTGAAATTGTTAGTGTTATTATAATTTAATTGATAAGATACTATTGTATTGTTTGAATTATTTGCTATAGTAATATTTGTTCTAAAGTGTTCTCTTGAATTATTGTACCATATTATTGTTCCTGTTCCTTGGTCATTATTTGTATCTATATATGAGAATGAACAGTTCAAGGAATTGTTGTAGTAAGGTATTATTGGCCTTATAGTTGTGTTTGGATTTTCCGGCTGGGTGTTGCTTATTAAAATACTTGCGTTTACCCAGTCTGAAGACAAGCTTGAATTATCTGTTACCCTGAATGCTGCTGTCCAGTTTTCTCCTTTTCTAAATACATTTGTTATGTTATTTGTTAATGTGTAAGATGCATTGGATTCATTTATGTATGTCCTGTTTGCCCTGAAATGCTCTTTTGTTCCATTCCAGAATACTATTTCTACAGTCATGTTGTCTGCATCTGGATCCTGCACAAATGAACTTGCATTTAATGAATTGTTTGTTCTAATTACTGTGTTTGATGTAAATGGATTTGCAAATATGTATGGAGTTGCATTGTTTGGCTGAATGTTTTGTATTGTAACACTTGCATTTACCCAATCTGAATTTATAGAACCATCATTTGTTATTGCTGCACAAGTCCAAATTTCACTTCTTAAGAAGCTATTAGTTGTATTTCTTAATAATGTATAGCTAACTATTGTATTATTTGAATTATTTGATATACTAATATTAGTTCTGAAATGTTCCCTACTGTTATTATACCAGATAATTGTTCCTGTTCCTTGATCATTATTTGTATCTATGTATGTGAATGAACAGTTTAAGTCAGATGTTTTGTAAGGTATTATTGGTGTTATTGTTGTGTTTGGGTTGTTTGGATTTGTGTTTGAAATTAGTTTAGAAGCATTTACCCAATTACTACTATTACCACTACTATTACTTGTGTCGTAATTAATACTTACATTATATAATTCTGGAGTAAAGTAAGAATTATTTATATCTCTTTCAAATAATGCCTGGTATTGGAAGTACTGGTTATTTCCTGTTATTGAAGTATTTAGTAAGTTAGTTCCGTTTGTAAAGTAAGATGCTGAAGTATTATCTGGACCAACGAAACTTTCTCCTGAACAACTGCTGTCATCACAACTTCTTACTTGGAAACTTAAATTTGAATGGCCTCTTTTATATAAGTCTTGTACTTCTTGTGCTGATAAACTTCTGTTCCAGATTGAGACTTCGTCTATTGAGCCGTTGGTATAACCTAGATTCTCTTTGCTTTTCCCTATCCATAAAGTTGAAGCTGCAGTATTTAATGAGATTGAACTAGAAATATCAGGATTAGAATTTCCATTTATATATACTTTAACAGTTGAACCATCATAAGTTGTAGCTATAAAATTCCATCCATTTCTTGCAATTGTGTTTGCACTCCCAGCTTGATCAGCCGCATATCCTCCAAAATATAATCCTTCATCTGGTGGAGTAAGGTCATAAAGAATATTAAACATCTGACCAACAGCAGTTGCCCCGAAAGAGTATAAATCCTGCCTTCCTTGAGTACCCCCTGGTTTAAACCAGATAGTTATAGTTCTTGCCTGATTGCCAGTAATGCCTATATTATTAATAGTGTATATATAATCATCCACACCATCGAAATCAAAAGCACCTTTAAATTTAGCACTATTATTAAATCTTCCAGGCAATCCATTAGTAGCATTTCCATTGTTATTATTTCCTGAAAAATCAACTACAGTTCCATTACTTGCTGTATAATTTTCCCTGTTATTTACAGAATCATTGTTAAAGTGCATTAAAAGAACTAAGCCAGTCATGTTAAATCCTCTTTGTGCTGTTGATGTTTCATAGAAAGTACTTCCAGAAACTGGATTAGAAACTAATTCCTGGCCATATGGTATTCCTTCACCCCAAGAAAAATTATTCCAAGAAGCTGTTGAATTTGCATTTATTATTTTACTAGTATAGTTTCCTTTTATATCGAAATCGATTAAATTAGATTTATTTAATTGTACAAAACCAGAAATATTAAATGTAGTATTAAAGTAAACTGAATTTGAATTATTTAAGTTAGTTCCATTTTCTAAAGATGTAGAATAAGTAGTAGTAGTAATTAAATCAGTAACTTTAAAAGCACTAGTCCAGTTCTCTCCTTTTGTAAATTTATTTGTTGCATTATTTACTAAAGTATATGACTGGTTTGTTCCGTTTGCTACGTTTGTTAAATTTGTTCTGAAATGCTCTCTAGAACCATTCCAGAATACTATTTCTATTGTTGAGCTATCATTATCAGGATCAACAATAAATGAAGATGCATTTAAACTTGAATTTGTTCTTAAAGTAGAATCACTTAAAAATGGACTTGAAAATATAAATGGAGTTGCGTTGTTTGGAATTGAATTACTAATAGTTACAGAAGAATTTACATAATTAGAATCAATTACACCATCATTTACTTTACTAGCACAAGTCCATGATTGTCCTGACAAAAAGCCATTAGTATTATTTCTTATTAATGTATAAGATACTATTGTGTTATTTGAATTATTTGCTATTGAAATATTAGTTCTGAAATGTTCTATACTGTTATTATACCAGATTATTGTTCCTGTTCCTTGGTCATTATTTGTATCTATATATGTAAATGAGCAGTTTAAGTCAGATGTTTTGTATGCTGTTGCTGGGGTTATTGTTGTGTTTGGGTTGTTTGGATTTGTATTAGAGATTAGTTTAGATGCATTTACCCAGTCTGAATATATTAAAGTTGCTGAAGTAGTAGTGTTGTAATTAATGCTAAAGTTATAAAATTCTGGAGTAAAGTTAGAGTTATTTATATCTCTTTCAAATAATGCCTGGTATTGGAAGTACTGGTTATTTCCTGTTATTGAAGTATTTAGTAAATTAGTTCCGTTTGTGAAATAAGAACTAGAAGTATTATCTGGGCCTACAAAAGATTCTCCTGAACAACTACTGTCATCACATGAACGTACTTGGAAAGATAAATTTAATCCTCTTTTATACAAGTCTTCTACTTCTTGTACTGACAATGACCTGTTCCAGATTGAGAGTTCGTCTATTGAACCGTTGAATGGTTCTTCTCCAGTTCCACCCTCTGGATATGCCCTACCAATAGCTAAGCCAGAGTTCTGACTAGTTACTGTTTGTGTAAAATTTGCTTTTAAAATTCCATCAATGTAAAGTGCAGACCCATTAGATATACCGCTACGTCCAACATATATCACTTGATGCCATTTATTGTCCGCAATATTTACCCCAGTTGATTGCTCTGTATTTGTATTCCAATCATAGGAAGCAACTATGTTATCTTTTAAGGCTAGGCCATATGCCTGTTGTTTTGAGATAACATCCCTGAAACTTGTACCAGCATTGGAAGTTTTTATCCAAACAGAAATCGTCCAAACAGTTAAATCAAGAATTGTACTCTTATTTTTAGGACTGATGACATCATTCACACCATCAAAACTATAGCCTCCATTAAATTTACTTCCATTTGTTCCTCCTGGTAAATAATTATTAACAACTCCATTAGTTGCATTTCCATTGTTATTATTTCCTGAAAAATCAACTACAGTTCCATTACTTGCTGTATAATTTTCCCTGTTATTTACAGAATCATTGTTAAAGTGCATTAAAAGAACTAAGCCAGTCATGTTAAATCCTCTTTGTGCTGTTGATGTTTCATAGAAAGTACTTCCAGAAACTGGATTAGAAACTAGTTCTTGTCCATATGGTATTCCTTCTCCCCAAGAAAAGTTATTCCAAGCAGCTGTTGAATTTGCATTAATTATTTTACTTGTATAATTACCTCTATAACTGAAGTTATTACCCATAAAATTAGGATTAGTTGGAAGGCCAAATAAACCTGAAGAATTTAACTGGATAAATCCAGAGATATTAAAAGTAGTATTAAAGTAAACTGCTCCAGAATTATTTAATTCTGTTCCATTATAAAGTAAATTAGAATAAGTAACATTAGAAGAGCTGCTATTATCAGTAACTCTAAATGCAGCTGTCCAGTTTTCACCTTTAGTAAATTTATTAGTTGAATTTTCAATTAAAGTATAAGATGCATTTGTTCCATTAGCTACATTAGTTAAATTTACTTTTGTATGAAGACTTGATCCATTGTAAAACTGAATTTCAACTGTTATAATATCATTACTATCTGGATCTATTATTATACTTGATGCATTTAAGCTTGAATTAGTTCTTAATGTATTGTCACTTAAAAATGGACTTGAAAATATTACTGGAGATGGATTATTAGGCAAAGTATTGCTTATTAGTTTTGAGGCATTTACCCAGCTGCTTGAAGAAGTACCATCATATACTCTGAATGCTGCTGTCCAGTTCTGTCCTGATGTAAAGTTGTTTGTTGCGTTTGCTGTTAAAGTATAAGATATATTTGTACCGTTAGCTACTGAAGTTAGGTTTGCTCTGAAGTGCTCTCTTGTTCCATTCCAGAATACTATTTCAACTGTCATACTGTCTGCATCTGGATCTGTTACTATTGATGAAGCATTTAAACTTGAGTTTGTTCTAACTATTGTGTTTGATGTAAATGGCTGGGAAAATATAAATGGGGTAGCATTATTTGGTGCGTTATTTGTATAACCAACACTAAAGTTATATAATTCTGGAGTAAAGTTAGAGTTATTTACGTCACGTTCAAATAATGCCTGATATTGGAAGTATTGAGCATTTCCTGTTATTGAGCTATTTAATAGATTAGTTCCATTTGTAAAGTAAGAACTAGATGTATTATCAGGACCTACAAAAGATTCTCCTGAACAACTACTATCATCACAACTTCTTACTTGAATAGATAAGTTTGAATGGCCTCTTTTATATAAATCTTGCACTTCTTGTGCACTTAATGATCTGTTCCAGATTGAAACTTCGTCTATTGTACCGTTAAAAAGATTAAAAGATGTAGATTCCATGTAAGCTCCAATAGTTAAATCTTGCTGGTCGGCATTATCACTTATAGTAGCTGAACTTTTAAATGACCCATCTATATATATACTAACTAAATTAGATGAACCCCTAGTAATAGTAATAAAAAACCAAGTATCAGGAGAGAATCTGTGGGTAGCTATAAATTCTCCAGTACCTATCTGCACCTCCATTTGAGTCATATTTCTTAAAAAGGAAAAAGTCCTTTTATTAACATCATCATAAAATTGGCCAAATAGCGCCCCATTTGATGTTGTAATAACTTGTGAGGTTGGTTTAATCCAAATAGAAAAAGTAAATGCACCGCTAGATGGTATAACTGGGTCTTGTAATTGTACAAATCCCCCCCTCCCACGAAAATCTAAAGCTCCACCAAACTTGCCATTAGGATTAAATGCTGGAGCCCCGTCGCTCGAATTGGCTACACCAGTTCCATTATTGTTATTACCAGACCAGTCATAAATATTAAAACTAGATCCATTTGTTGCGTTTTCGAAGTTAGTTATGTTATTAAAATGATATAAAAGAACTAAGCCAGTCATGTTAAATCCTCTTTGTGCTGTTGATGTTTCATAG
>CAZPBI010000069.1:4733-7215 GCA_964584825.1 Candidatus Woesearchaeota archaeon | reverse complement strand
ATTTTTATATAAAAAGATATAAATAAATTGATTTATCCAAGTTTATGATTAGTTCTGGTAATAAGGAGTTAGATAATTTTTTGGATGGTGGTTACTTGAATGAATTGAATATCATTTATGGACCTGCTGCATCTGGCAAAACTTGTTTATGTCTTGTAGCTAGTTGTGATGTATTAAAAAAAAATAAAAAAGTAGTTTATCTCGATACAGAAAATGGATTTTCGATTGAAAGATTTATGCAAATATGCGGTCCTGGATACTTATTAATGTTGGATAGATTGCTTTTATTAAAAGCAAACAACTTTGAAGAACAGTGTAAAAAAATAGATAGTTTAATGAATATTGTAAATACAGATTTGATTATTGTAGATTCTTTAGGTACATATTATAGAAAAGATGTGAAGAATAGCCCTGTTGAGGTAAATAAAAAGATGGATAGGCAATTAAGAGTTCTTACAAAGATAACGAGAAGTGGTATTCCTGTTATTGTGACGAATCAAGTTTCTACAAATCCTGAAAGTGGAGGATTAAGTATGGTTGGGGGCAATATGGTAAAAAATTGGGCAAAAAAACTTATAGAATTAAAAAAAGATCCTAGGAAAATAATTATAAAAGGAATAGAAAGAGGAGAGATAAAATTTGAGATTGTTAATAGTGGTATTAGTATTATAAATGAGGATAAACAGCAATATAGATAAATATATTTAAATATACTTTTAGTTTGTGTTGATGTTAATATAATCTAACAAAATGAAAAGAAATTCAGTCTATACTGGCCTAGCAGGAATATTCTCTGCATTGGCGAGCAATTTTTCTTGTAGTTTAAAGGATAATCGATACATGGTCAAACAACAGAGTGTACAAATTGATTCACAAAATAATGAAGGAGATTTCTATATCGAAGAACCGTTACAAATTAAAGATATTTCATTAGAAGATATTCTAAAAAATGAAGTTGAAATAATTCCAAAAGAGGAATCTAAATTTAAAACTTCGCGTTTTGTTATAGTTTACAACACAAATGTCAAAGGTGATTGGTGTCCGAACTGTTTAAGTCAGAAAAAAGAGGGTTACTTGGAAAAAATAACTGAAGAATTTTCTGATAGTGGTGTTGGCATTGTAGTAGTAGATTGGCCAGCTCCAGGAATTGGTCCTAACAAAGATTTAATTCAGAAATTACAAATAGAAGGTGTTCCTGATATTAAAATATTCAAGAATGAAAATGGGAATTTATGCTATCTAATTGAAGTTGAAAACATTAGGAACGCTTTTTCCTACACAAAGAAATATTTAGATTCTGCTCTAAGAGGAACACTTATTCAACCAAGTCCAATAAGAATAGACAAAGATGGTTTTAGGGAGTATAGTGTGGGGTTTTCGCTTTATTTTGATGAACTCGATAGAGAACCTTACTTTGATCTAATTGCTATTTTAACAGCTCTTGCTAGATTCGGTACTTCACCAAACAGATATTTTTATGATGCGTCAAAAGATGAAGTTTTAGTTAAGCTAAATCTAGAAAATCCATATGACTTTATGTTTGCTAGAATTTTTGATAGAGATATAAATGCTCCTAGAAATACTAACAGATGGGTTATGGATAGAATAAATGATATTGCATATAAAGCATCACTTAAAAAAAGAAAAGAAGATAAGTTATATGCAGAGAGAGGAGATAGAATAAATGTTATGCTAAATGGAATGTGGAAAGAAGAAGATCCTACTGTGATGACATTGCAAGAACAAGAGATGAGAAGAAATGGGCACAGCATTATACACTCTGAATTTTTTCACTTTACAGACCAAGCTATACCAAACTACATAAAGGGGGCGTTTGAAAATTTTGCTGTTTCAATCCAAATGCAATCTCTAGGATTCGGGAAAGAGTATTCTTGGATTGAAGAATTTACCTCTAGTGATCTAAAGTACGAGATTACTAAATGGGCGCAAGCAAAACAGAAATCTGTTGATATTAAAAAACTGCCTAGCAAATTAGAAATTAGAGAATGGGGAAAGGACGTAAACCTACCTGATAATGAAATTGATAATTTAATAATGGCCAGAGATAAAATAAAAAAGGCTTATAGAATACTCGACGAATATAATGTTGTTTATGGCGATATAAATATACCTTTACCACCACTAAAAAAAATAATAGAAGAATCTGAAAAAGCAGTAGTTTTCAGAGCAGTTTCTAGAAGTTATGTGCCTGAAACAACTAACAGAACAGCGTCTCAAGAAAAAATTCAAAGTGAAGATGAATTACTAGAAGCTTTTCTTAAAAAAGCTGGAGAATCCAGACCAAGCAGGAATGTCAAATTCTTTTATTTGTCTCTCATCAAAACTGAACTAGGTTTTATTTACCCTCCTTTTGTTGGAGGACCTGCGTCTATTACAGATTACATAGCTAACTCAGATTATAATAATGGAATTTTTATATAGGAAAAAGTGATGCCTTCCAGTATCGGAAAATCACTGAAAA
>CAZPBI010000069.1:0-4723 GCA_964584825.1 Candidatus Woesearchaeota archaeon | reverse complement strand
ACGAAAAAGGAAGAGTTGTAGAAAGAATATTCCCGGAGGATGTTAATAGATTAGAAAGATTACAAAATAGTCTAAAAAATTAAAATCAATTAAAATCTCCACGGAAAATCTTTTTGCCCTAGTTATGTGATTTCAAAGATATTTACATCTGCAGCCATATCCTTCACAACTGCATCTCTGACGGAAATCGCTGCAATGCACATACGGCCCCCACACTCCACCAGTTTGGCATGTTGTTTGATGTCCGCCATTAGTATCTGTATAACAATAAGTATTTCCAGACGTACAAGCACCCCCCTCTACCGGGTGAGATGTAGAACCACTAGAACCGCTTCCGCCACCTCCACTTAACAACATCGAACAAAAACTTCCATCTTCTTCTCCGGAGCCTCGTTCTAAAAAGCATTGAGCACCTGCGCTATAAGCACTTACTGTTGAATCTTTCTGGAATACAATTACACCTATAATTAACACAAACAATGTCAAAATTGGTGTAATCTTGTATATAAAACCTTTTTTCATTCTATTAATCGTTGATTTTTATATTGCTTTTGGGATATAAAGTTATAGTATATATTAAATATATTAGGTCGCCTTACCCCTATTTGTCTACATATTTACAAGCAGGATATTTTGAACAACCAATAAAAGAATTAAATATACTTTTTCTTATCACAAGTTTTCCGTTACATAAAGGACATTTTTTATTCTTATCCAATTTAATATTATTTTCTTTGGATGGGCATTCTTTATTTATACATATTTCTTGTGGCCTTTTACCTTTTTTTATTAAGGAGATTTTAGGGTGATTGCACTGTCCACAAATATTTTTGGTAGATCGTATTAGTGTTCCTTTTGGCATAGAAAATGTTGTTCCACATATTTCATATTTATCACAAGAAACAAACAGACCATATGGGCCTTTTTTGATATTTAATAGACCATCTTTACAGTTAGGACATTTTCCTATTAGTGAGGCTTGTGCTTGTGTTTCTCTGTAGGCTTCTAATAATTCCTTACCAATTTTTTCTTCATTTTCTTTAAAATGTTTAGAGAATTTTGTTAAAAATTCTTTTGCTTCATTTAATATTTCTTCTGGTTGCTTTCTTTCTTCTCTTACTTCCTCCATTTCAATCTCAAATTTTCTTGTTAGTTTCTCATCTAAAATTTCAGGAACGTATTTCCTTAAGGTTTCATTTGTTTTTAGTCCTAAATCTGTAACTTCAATAGATCTTTCTTGAATATAATTTCTTTGATACAATGATTCTATGATTTGTGCACGAGTCGAATTGTGTAGAATTTGCCCACCTAGTGTAATAAATGTTGGGTTTTCTTTGTCTATAATAAGATCATATAAATCTTCTTTAGGATATTCTACAATTTCACAATTAACTACCCTTACTGCATAATTCCAAGGCAAAACTTCTTTGCCAAACAAAGGCAAAATAAAATTGCAGATCTTTGTAATTACATTTGACCGTAATCGAACTGCGATTTTTCTACTATACCCTTTAGATATTCTTTTTCTTTCTATTAAACCTAAAGTTTCATATTTTCTCAATATATAAGTTACTTTGTCCTCAAATTTGGTGAATTGATTGTTATTCTTAAGCAATATTAAAAAAACGTTTATTATTTTTTTTATTTGTTCGTAATGTTTTGAATTATTTAACAGTCCTTTATATAATATTTCTCTTTTTGTTGGGTGTTCAAAACCTACATAGGTGGCATAAAGGAAAATATTATTTTTTCCGCTAATCTTTATTTCATAGGCGTCATATTTTTTATCTTTTATTTTTGCTTTTTTATGCTTGAGGGTGGTTGTTTTTATACCGAGATGATTTAACATTTGTTTAATCCAAATGATGTGTTTTTTTCTTGATAAAGTAAGTTTTATTCTGGCGGTATTATTTGATTTTGTAATTACCCCCTTGAATAATACCATTTTATTACCTCTTAAATGAATGTTCCCATCAGAATCCATATATCCCTTTATGAAATCGCTAATGAATTCTTCAGGAATCTTAAATATCTCTTTTGAAGACAGTGATGGAAATTTTTTGACTAGATAATATGAAATGACAGATGGCACATTAATCCTTATTATATTCCTCTTAGAAGGAGTAGTTATTCCGTACGCTCCTTCACCGAATAAATCTTCTATTGTCTTAAAAATTTTCCTAATTAATTCTTTCTCATTTTTATCTATTGTGATCCCTATACCATAACCATCATACTCTTTTCTTCTGTAGACATTCCCGTCACCATAGATATAACCCAATAACCAGAAAAGTTTACTGGATTCTAAAATTGGGAGAGTATAAATTCTAAATCCAGCACCACTTTGATAATAGATAGTTTCTCCTTTTTCTTGAAGTTTGTATTTTCTTTGTACCGAGTTTAACCACTTGTTTGTTATTAATTCTGTTCCAAAATGATTTAGTTTTGTAAACAATAAACTTTCTCCTGGTTTTATAGTACTTACATTTTTTTCATATAGAATACCATTATTATCTATTAAGAAGCATTTGTGAGTAGCGTCAGAGATTAATCTTGTTATTGGTGTTTCGATAGAAAATATGTTTTCGTTTTTACATTTGTATCTCTTAGTAATTAAAACGTTCTTTTTTATTGCGATCTTTTTTTCTTTTAGCTTATAAAAACTTGCGAGAGGGAGTTTTACCAATAATTCTTCATTAGTTTTTTCTCCCAGTCTATATAACTCTTCTATAGATTTTAACATTCCATTTACATAAACTAGTGTGTCACCCGATATTGACTTCGTACCTAAAGACTTTTTTTCTAATTCTTTTATAATGGATGCTTCTGTATATCTTTTTGGAGGTTGCGTTTCTTTTGCATGATTTATAATTCCTTCATTTTTTAATGTTTCATTTTTTGTTAGCTCTGGGACTTCTTGTTCTTCAAATTTAGCATAATGGCCGTATAATTTATGCCATCCTGCTTCGATTGTCCTAGTACCAGAAGTTACAAAGATTTCGTTGTCAACATCAATTTCAACTGTGACTGTTTCTCTTTTAGCATTTTGACCAAATGTTGCTAAAAATCTATGTACAATTAGGTCATATAATTTTAATTCTTTCTCTGAGAGTTTTCCAATTTCGCCTGTTGGGTATATTGCTGGATGTGCTGGATCAGATTTTTTTCCTTCATTGGGTTTTAATTCTAATGGTAATAGCTTAACAAAGTTTTTATATTTTGGTTGTTTAGCTATTTTTTCTAATATCTTTTTGTATCCTAGTGAAATAGGGAGTTTCTGAGATGATGTTCTTGGATAAGAGATGATTCCTTTTGTATAAAGAGTTTGTGCAAGATCTAAAGTTTGTTTTGGTGTTATTCTTAATTTTTTATAAGATTCTAATTGCAATGAAGTTAAATCAAATGGGCGTGGTGGTGGCTGTATAATTGTTTTTGATTGAATGGATTTTACAATCGGTATTTTATCTTTTAATTTTTTAACGAGATTTTCAGCTTCTCCTTTATTCCAAAATTCACCTTTTTTATGCCAGGCAGATAACTTATCAGTTTTTAATTCTAAAAGCCAGTAAGGTTTTGGCATAAATTTTCTAATATCTTTTTCTTTTTTAGATAATAAATTCAAGGTCGGACCTTGGACTCTTCCTGTTGACATTATCTTAAATGAACCTGCGGCTTTTATTGATAATGTTAATGCTCTTGAAAGGTTGATACCGAACAACCAATCTAAGCTGTGTCTTACTTCGCCAGCTTTTGCTTGCGGCCAAATTAAATGGTTAGTTTCATTTTTATATGCTTCTCTCAATTCATCTCTTGTTAATGTTGAAAATTTCATTCTTCTTCCATCTTCTCTTTTTGCTGCAAATCTAATTAAATTTAAACCTATTACTTCGCCTTCTAAATCAAAATCTGTACATATTGTTATTTCGTTTGCATTTTTTGATAATTTTTTTATTACGTCTAAATATTTTTTTGTAAAGTCTGCTATTTTTGAAATTTCATATGTTGGTATCCATTCAAAATCAAAAATAGGATAAATCCATTTCTTATCTTTTGCTTTTAAGCCATAGAGATGGCCAACTGCTGCTGCAACTACTAATGTTTTTCCATTATGCTCTATTTCATAGTATATAACTTTATTTTCTGTATGTTTCTTTATTTTTCCATCTGCCAACGCTTGTGCAATTTTCAAGGATGCGGATGGTTTCTCTGCGATTAATAATTCATAGGTCATTTTATATAAAATTTTAGAAGATATTTTAAATGTTTTGGATAATTAATGGGTATTAATTTAATTTTGGGATATCAATAAATTCAATTTTATTATTATAAAAACCATCCCCCATGGCTAAATCATCTTTATCCGCTTGCGGCAAACCAACAGTCCATTTAAGTTATAAAAAAATTTAAATTATTTTATCTACCTTTATTTTAGAATTGGATTTTCTAATAAAGAATAAATTTTATCTAATTTTTTTAAAATTGTTTTATTATTTTTGATTTATTAAGAGGGCGCGACGTACTCCAAGCGCGGAGCCCGAGTCCTGAGGATTCCAGTCGCAATAGAGGTAAACCCAAATGGAGTACGCGCAGAACCTCCCGACATAACCATCACGAGGATACCAATAGTAGAGAGTTCCTTTTGGAGTGTTTTTTAGAGGCAATCCTTGAGATGTGGCATTATTTAACCAATAATCTAGGTCTATACCCGGGGTTTTATCATCCA
>CAZPBI010000068.1:0-7221 GCA_964584825.1 Candidatus Woesearchaeota archaeon | reverse complement strand
TAAGCAATTACTAGTTATTTCTTATGGATATGAAAAATATAATTATTTTTGCATTATTAGTCTTGATAATCTTAATTAATGCATGTACGTCACAAAATTCACAAAAAGAATTGGAAGACTCCCATAAGAAGATTACTGAACAACAAAAAGAAATAAATTCATTAAAGGCAGAGGTAACAAGACTAAACGAAGAATTAACACAATTCCAACCAAAAGAATTATTATATAAAGTAGATCTCACGCAATGGGACGAAGATGAAATTATAAAGGCATTAGCATTAAGAAATAATAAATTTAAAAACACTTCATGGTTCCAATACCAGTATAGGGATGATGGCTCATATTATGATTTGGTAGGAGCAATATTTCCAATAGATCCATTTCATAAACTAGCATACTCAAAAAGAAATAGAGAATTAAAAGTTAATTCATTAAGAATTTTTAATCTGGACCCAGCCCTTAAAGAAATCGGCGATGATGAATTTCAAAAATATCAAAATGAAGTTAATAAACAAATTCAACTTAATGAGGAAATAAAATGTGTAAACCAAAAAGAATGTAGGGGAACAACTTTAATTATATGTAAAGCAAAAGATAGTACTTTATACACATGGTATTCATACCCTTATTTATTTAGTGCAAGAGATGATAACGGAGAAACATTTGAAACTTTTAAAGAATTTTATTGTGAAGTTTAGGATATTATTTTTAATATTATTATTTAATCCAATACTTGTTTTAGCAGACGAAGTTATCTTAGTTACAACAGAAAAAACACTATATAAAGGGATACAAATAGAGTTAGTAAGCATAGGATCATCAGGTTCTATTTATCTTAAAGTCAACAATATACCACTAACATTATCACTAGGAAAAGAAAAAATGTTTTTAGATGTTAACTTTACTTTATTAGAAACAACAGAAAATGTAGCAAAATTATCTTTATCGCAAAATGTAGCATGTTTAATAGATGAAGATTGTAATGATAATTTACCGTGCACTCAAGATATCTGTTCTATTCTTAAAGAATGTATTAACAAGAAGATAAATGGTTGTATAAAAAATAATAAATGTCTATCAAATGGCACAATATCAGATATAGATGGAGTAGCATACTACTGTTCTAATAATTTTGAATGGCAAAAGGGAAAAACTTTTAATGAGCAATGTAATGGAAATTATGAATGTTTATCAAACTTCTGCATAAATAATAAGTGTACAGAAAAACATAAAGATACTAAAATGGCGTTCAGATGGCTTGTTATTGTATTTGGAATTATTTTATTAATTAAAGGGCTATTCATGCATCTTTATCCTGAAAAAGTGAAAAATTTATTAAGAGAATTTTCTTATCAAAAATCAGGCAGATTAAAAATTTTAGGCATATTATTTACAATAATAGGAATATTATTAATAGTATGGGCTCTATCCTAAGTAACTTAATTCTTTTTCTTGCTTCTGTGTAGTTGCCAATTTTCCTTGTTTTAATAAATCTTTAATCTTCTTTTCAAATTCTTCAGCTTTTCTTAACAAGGGTTTTGGATTTATTTTTAATCCTAAATAATGATCTAGTACTTCAATAATATTGCTGGCCGCTCTAGAATCTGGTAAATCAGAAAGGGTTTCTGCAAATATACAACTTACCGGAAGCTTCTTATTCAACATCAATGAACCACTTACACCAAGGATTATCCCCTCATTTAATCTATTTATTTTTGCTTTTTTTTCAAACTTTTTAGCATTCTTTTCAGAAAGATAATATGTATTAGTAGTTCCACTAATACTCCTAACACCCTCTATACATATAATCTCTTTTGCATTTAACTCTTTACTTAACCCTTCTATCATCTTCGCCATCTTCCATTCTAACCCATTAAAAGTTGTTAATACATGTAAAATCACAAGATTATACTTCTTATTATAAAAAATACCAACAGGATCTATAATTTGTCCAGAATGAATAGCGACTATTGGAGGAATTTCTTCGCTTATTATTTTACCAATTTGATCAGCATCTAAATGATTTATTAAATATTCAGTAGCAATAGTAGCCACCAATCCAAACCCGGGGAATCCTTCTATTATAGTAACATTTTTTGGTTTTTTTTCTAGAATTAATTCCATACAAAAATCTATCACAAAAGTCTTTATATACCTTACGTTATTCATTTAAACTAACGCAATAAAAATTGATTAAGGGCCGTTAGCTCAGCCAGGTAGAGCACCTGAATAAACCTAGGAGATTATAAGAATCTAGGCTATTACGGTGAAGCTCTTAATAATTGAAGAAACCAGGTGGTCGCGGGTTCAAATCCCGTACGGCCCTCACTAAAGGCACACCTAATGGAAACATTAGAAGAATGGACTGAAAAATTAAAAAATTGCAATAAATTAATTATTGTAGAAGGTAAAAAAGATAAAAAAGCATTAGAAGACCTTGGGATATATAATATAATCACTTTTTCAAATTCTTCTCACATTTCAATTGAAAAAATAGATCACAAAGAAGTTATTATATTAACAGACCTAGATCAGGCAGGTAAAAAACTTTATGCTATCCTTAAAACTAATTTACAAAGAAGAGGTATAAAAATAGATAACAAATTCAGAGAATTTTTATTCAAAAAAACAAAAATATCCTCTATAGAATCTATTAGACTAATCGAATAAAGAACTTATAGATTCAGAGTTATGTATCCTTCTTATTGCTTCCCCAAAAAGAGGGGCAACACTAATTTTCTTGAATTTAGGATGCTGTTCATAAAATGATTGTGGTCTCCAGATAGTATCAGTAGAAATAATTTCTTCTAAACAGGAACTTTCTAGTCCCTTAATTCCTTTTTCTGTAAATTTTCCATGTGTAACAATAGCTATACTTCTAATAGCTCCCTTTTTTCTTGCTATTTCAGAAGAGCCAATTAAAGTAGATCCTGTAACCGATTCATCATCATAAGTTATTGTAACAGCACCATTAACATCACCTATTATGTCGTTTATTCTTATTTCACCATTTGTTCTTTCTTTAATCGCGACAGCAACGCCAATCTCCTTATCCAGAATACCAGTTAATTTATGGGCAAGTTTTTCATTTCTTTGAGATGCACCAACATCCGGGGCTAATGTAACTATTTTATCATAATTCATAAGTCCATATCTTAAATAGTTTACAACTTCAGTAGTTGGTGCTAGAATGTCCACTTGGATTTTATAAGCATTTTGTACAGCAGGATTATGCCAGTCTATACTTAAGATTCTATCAGCACCGCTATTCATCAAATCCTCTGCCAAAACTTGAGCACTTAATGGTGCTCTTGATTGATCTTTTCTGTCTTGTCTTCCATAAGCTAAATAAGGGATTACATCTGTAACACGTGCAGCAGAGGCACCCTTTGCAGCATTATTAAATAGCTTAAGTTTTGTAATTTTTTTATCTACATCCTCTCCGTATATTCCATGTAAAGATTGGACTACAAAAACATCCTTTCCTCTAACATTTTCATCAGGTTTACAATAACTTTCACCATCCTCAAAAATTTTATCAAGAACTTTTCCAAGTTCATATCTTTTGCTTATACAAACTTCTTCACCAAATTCTTTCGTAGCATTAAGAGAAAAAATAAGAAGTTCACAATTCTGATACATAAAAACCTCAAAAAATAAAAAATTATAATAGTTGCTGTATTTTCTCTATATGTTCAGCAACCCTATTGCCGTTATCAGTCAGTTTTATAGTTTTGATTCTCCCATGCTTCTCAAAATCAACTAGCTTTGCTTTTTCCATCTCTTGTAAAATTTTTACAGCATGAGAATAAGTACAATCAACTTCCTTTGCTAGGACCGAACCATAACGGTTTCTCCCACCTCTTCTAAGTGCAACCAAAATCATTGCAGGCTTACGTCTAAAAAACACCTCAAAAATATCTTTCGGTAATTTCGCCACTCATATCCCCCCAAATATAATTTTAGTCATATATTTTCACTCATATATAAAGGTTTCCACGCATTGTTTTATATTTACCACAATGCTTATTAAACTGTTTATTAAGTTTTCTATCATGCTGGATATAAGATTTATAAAGAAAAACCCACATTTAATAAAAGATAATTTAAAAAAGAGATTCCAGAATAATAAAATTCCCGTAGTAGATGAACTTATAAATTATCATAACAAATGGATAGAATTAAAGAAGAAATTAGATAATCTTAACCACCAAAGAAATATACTTTCTGAGGAGATTAATAAGCTTAAAAAGCAAAATAAAGACATTTCTAGGCAAAAAGAACTAGCTAAGTCAATACCTGAAAAAATAAAAAACATAGAAGAAGAAATTTATATTTTGTTTAAAAAGATTACAGAGCTTCAATTAAAAATACCAAATATTATTTCAAAAAAAGTTCCTCTAGGTAAAGATGCTTCAGAAAATAAAATTATCAAAAAAATAGGTAAAATTCCAAAATTTAATTTCCAACCCGAAACCCATGTTGAATTAATAGAGAAATTAAAAATAGGTAATTTTGAAGCTTCTGCAAAAACCTCTGGCCATGGTTTTTATTTTTTAAAAGATAAATTAGCATTATTAAACCAGGCATTAATAAGATTTGCAATTGATCACATGCTAAAGAAAAAGTATATTTATATAGAACCACCATTAATGTTAAAACAGGATATTCTAACAGCAGCAACAGATGTTGAAACATTAAAGAATTCAATTTATAAAATAGAAAATGAAGACTTAGATTTAATAGGAACAAGCGAATATTCTCTATTAGCTATGCATATAAATGAAACTATAAATGAACGAGATTTACCTAGAAAATATTTTTCGTATACAATGTGTTTTAGAAAAGAAATTGGAAGTCATGGTATTAATGAAAAAGGATTATGGAGAACACATCAGTTTAACAAAGTTGAACAATTTATCTTTTGTAAACCAGAAGATTCAGAGAAGTATTATGATGAATTATTAAAAAATACAGAAGAATTATTTAAAAAATTAAAGCTTCCTTATAGAGTTGTAGAAATGTGCTCTGGCGATTTATCATTATGGAAATCTAGAAGTTGTGACATAGAAGCTTATAGGCCAACAACTAAAGATTTCGGTGAAGTTGCTTCCTTAAGTAATTGTACATCATATCAAGCAAGAAAATTAAACATAAAGATTTTAAGAAACAGTGGAGAAAGAGAAGTTTTACACACATTAAATAATACAGTAATTGCAACATCTAGAGCTATGGTGGCAATATTAGAAAATTATCAACAAAAAGATGGGGCTATTAAAATTCCAACAGTTTTACAAAAATATACAGGATTTAAAAAAATAGTATGAAAATTTGAAAATATAAAAAATTATCAGCATTAACAAAAAAAGATACAATTAAAAACAGAGATGAAATAGAAAAATTGTGTAGTAATGTTATTAACTCTGATTTATATATAGATTCAAAACCAGAATACAGATGTATAATAGATGATTTGTTTGTTATGGATGAAATAAATGGCATAAAAGAACCAAAAATTCTTCATATGAAAATAAAGGAAATAAAGCAAATATTTAATAGATTGAATAAATTAACAAAAAAATGAAAATCCTTACAGCATCAGACATTCATGGGGATATTTTTGCAGCAAAAAAAACTTGCAGGCAAAACAAAAGATTTATATATCAAATTATACATGTATAACTTATGGAAACAATAACTGTTAAAACAAAGAAATGGGGGAATTCCTTAGGGATAAGATTACCAAAAAAAGTCGTTAGACAAAATAAAATTAAGCCAGAAGAAGAAATTATTATACAGATAGGAAAATCTAAAGTAAGCAAAGCAAAAGAATTATTTGGAATATTGAAACCTAAAGAATCTATACAAAAAAGTATGAAAGATATAGATAAAGCATTAGATTTTTAAAATGTTCTTTTTTGACACCTATGCCTTAATTGAACTTATTAATAAAAACAAAAATTACGAAAAATACGGAGATTTTAAACTTATTACTACAATCCTGAATATAGCCGAATTATATTACCACTTGTTATCTAAATATGATAGAAAAACTGCAGATTATTGGACCAAAAAAATATCTTTTGATTTAGTCGAATTTGATGAAATTGAATGTATAGAAGCAATGCGCTATAGATATTCAAGAAAAAAAGATAAACTATCTTTTATAGATTGCTTAGGTTATATTTTATGCTTAAAGAATAATTTAAAATTTTTAACAGGTGACAAAGAATTTGAAAAAGAATCAAATGTTGAATTTGTAAAATGAAAATCCTTGCAGCGTCAGACATTCATGGGGATATTTTTGCAGCTAAAAGATTAGCAGAAAAAGCAAAAAAAGAAAATGTTAACCTAGTTATTTTATGTGGTGATATAGAATCTGGAAATAATTCTGAGAAAATAATAGAAGAATTTGTTAAAAAAGACAAAAAAGTTTTATTAATCCCGGGAAATCACGATACATTTGCAACAGCAGATTTTCTAGCTGATTTTTTTGGTGTCAAAAATATTCATGGTTATTCTGTCAGGTATGAAGATATAGGAATATTTGGTTGTGGTGGAGCAGACTTTGGTTTATCAACGTTAACAGAAAAAGAAATATTTTATACATTAAAAAAAGGATTTGAAAAAATAAATTATTTGAATAAAAGGATAATGGTTACACATATGCATCCGTCTGGTTCAAAAGCAGAATTCTCAGGTTTCAAAGGAAGTAAATCTATAAGAAAAGCAATAGAAGAATTTAAACCAAACCTATTACTATGTGGCCATATCCATGAAGCAGAAGGGATAGAAGATAAAATAGGAAAAACAAAAATCTTAAATGTAGGAAAAGAAGGCAAAATAATCAAAATTTAATAATTACCATAAAGTAATAACAATAGAAACATTTATATACTATTAAGTAATATTGTTCTTAGGAATAAACCTTAAAATGAAACTTCCAGATAGAATATTCGGAATAAGTACAAAAGAAGCATACGAGGAATACTTAGCTAAAGCTGAAAAAGAAAAGGATAAACCTCTACCAATCAAAAAATCAATAACACCAGCAAATATACAGAATCCAGAAACTTATTTAATATTAGAAGGAAGAACCCATGGATCTTACTCATACCCAGATATATTAGTCTCAGCAGATAAAGCATATCATAACCAAAATTGGGATCAAACACAACAAATCTTGCATCAAAACAATGAATTCATGCTAACAATAAGACA
>CAZPBI010000067.1:1810-7337 GCA_964584825.1 Candidatus Woesearchaeota archaeon | reverse complement strand
TTCATTCTCTAATTCTTTTAATATTTCTTCTGGTTTTACTTCCAAAATTCTCTGTATACTCATTTCTTTTCTATTGAATATACCATTCTTTACGATTCTACCTACTAAAATTAATTGTTTTCCCAGTAATTCATTCTTTATACTCCCGAATTTCGCAGGATCGTCCATTATTTCCAATACCTGTTCTTTATTCAAACCTAAAAATGCTTCAACTTGATTTCTAAAAGCAACAGCTCTTAAATTATCAGTGCCATCATCAAAAGAAATATTCAAAATAGGCACAAATTCAACATCTACTATTCCATGTTCCTTACATTGCCTTTTATCTTCCAAAATATCGACTTTTTTGCCACAAACCCTACAAGCCTCATAAAATCTTAATTCAAATACCTGCACTACAGTCCCAAACACTCCAACATTAGTATCTCCTTCATTCAGATCAATTATTTTTTTTCTAATATAATCCAAGATTGGAACATTGTTTACTACATCGATTTTTACGCCTGGTGGATCTATTTCTAATTGCCCTCTATTCCCCAAATGCAATTCCTTATACCCATTATTTGCCCTTACATAACCATTTTTTATCTTTATTACAACATCTCCTTTTATATTCCCGTCTTCAATTTCTCTAATATGATTAGAATCCCAAAATACGACTCTAACAATACCACTATCATCTGCTACTAAAAAACTAACAACCCTACCTTGTCTTAAATTCTTATTATATTGCACAATATCATTAACCTTAACAACCTTACCAATAATAGTAACATTATTCATCCCATTCATTAATTGATTGATCTTTACTTCTCTTGATATGTTGGCAACTTGTACCCCTAACTCGTTAGCAACTATATGAGCAGCTCCCTCTTTGCTTATTAAATCACTTAATTGTCTTAATTTATCCTTAATTCTCTGCTCAATTTCATCATCAGAAAGATTTTTTTCCTCTTTTATTTTAGAAATTATTTCTTGATAACTTAAGCTGAACATTCTAGATAATCAAAAATCATGTTTTATTTAAAAAGTTTCCCATACTTGAGTTGTTAATTACTTGTTAGTAAACCCAATTTTCCCTGGTTTTTCAATTTTAAACTTAATTATAGGTTTAACTAGTCCCAAATCATTAGTTTCAACCTCAAAATTTAAAGATTCGTCATCAGGAGTACACTTTACTTTATACATTTCGAATAATTCATTTTCCTTAACATTTTTACACGCTTCAGCAGTTTCTAATTTAGAATATTTTTCATATAATTTAGAAAATATACTTAAATTAAAATTAATTTCATGTTCAAATTCCAAATTATCATGTAAAACTACTTTAGGATATTTTTCACTAAGATCATCTATAACTAACTCATCTTCTGATTTCAATTTGGCTATAAATATATCCTTATTCTCGACAAATCCTATTTGATAATTTACAGGATACTTAAAATTCCATTGCTCAAAAGAAGATTGACTTTTCAATATCTCTATTCTGTTTAAGAAATTAGCCTTAATTTCCTCAATTAACCTAATCTTAATATCTTCTTTAGGATCTTTGTCCCAAATCTCATTATCATCCACAACATTATTTAAACTCTCCAAAACAGCGAACCTAAAAGAAAAATCTAGATAATTTCTAAGATTCTTAAAGACAAATTCCTTATACAGTAACTCCTGTAAAGCCATCCCCGGTTTATTATGGATTTCTCTTGCATTATCTAAATAAACAACCTTTGCTCCTAATACAACTAAAATAAGAGATAATATTGCTAATCCTATATAAAATCCGGTCTCACCTTTCTTGTCCATTTACCAAAACAACTCCTATTATATATTTACCATCAAAAGTAGGAATTATTGTATATGTTAACTCATTTTCAAAAGTATCATAAATTTTTTCAGAACCTATATCTTCTTTGCCAACATATATAGGATAATAAATCTTAACTTTTTCAGGGTTATCAAAGTTATTGGGGTGTAATATCAATAATCCGTTAACTTTTTCACCTTTCACAATCAAATCACCAAAATTATTATTCTTTATTTTATCTATTAACAAATCCTGATACAAAGTTCTTTTTTGTAAATTATCAATATACCAATCACCAAAAATTGGAGTTTTATCTTTACCAAATAACACAATATCAAACAACACAATACTTATAAGAATTAAAACTAAAACTATAACTAAAGCTATTTTAAATTCAAATATATCCATAACTTGTCCTTTTTTATTCATTTTTCTTAACAATCTCAATACTTAATCTATCTCCATTCAAATCTCTATATTCTAAAGAACTACAAATAGAAAGTTTATTACAAACCCCCTTATATAAGCTATAAGTATCATCATTTAAAGTAATAGATTTATCTTTAAACTTTAATTTTATTCCATATCTCATTGAATTTATACAAGAATTTAAATATGCTTCATTAAAGGTATCTTCCTTTACCATAGAATTTTTACTTAAACAATTAATAATGATATTATTCACTTCATTTAATTCTATTCTGTCAAGATTAATAGGTAAAATATGCCTACTAATTCCATATATAATAAGTACAGATAAAAACATCACAAGAATAATAAATACTAATTTTAATGGGGATAATACCATCTGCCAAGCAAGTTCAAAAGCATCACCACTACCCATCTTTAGTCAAAATAACCCCATTTTCTTTTTTAATTGCCTTAACATTTTTATTCAAAACAGGATAACCCTCTATAACTATACCTTTAGAAAAAAAATTTACTTGATTTTCACTTAATTTAATATCGGTATTTTTCTCTAAATAGTAGGTCACTTCTGCTTTCATATCCAAATTATTTATTCTATTTACGAGAATAGCTACATCTTTAGCTGTTTCATGTGGTTTAACCTCAAATTTCAAAGAATTTATCTTTAATCCAGATATTACAATAACAGCAATAGCAATTATCCACCAAAATGCTATTAAAATTTGTTTAATAGTCATAGATAATTTACTATTTTAAGAATTTATAAATATAGTCTTCCTCTCTCTTTTAATCCTCAATAATATGCTCTCATCCCTTTTATCTACTTTAATAAATTCAGGAGGCGGTATCACAAAAGTTGGATCTGAATCAATTTGGATACTTTCTAAAAAACCAATGTCTTCAAAGTAACTTTTACCATCTATCTTTTCGATATCCTTAAAAGAAAAGCAAGATACCTCTTCAGTACAATCTTTAATACATGAACAAATACAAGCATGATCTATATTACACTCCGCTGGTCTTTTATAATTTATATTAATCTCATTACCAACAATTTCAAATGCCAAATCTCCAAAGATATAAGTCCCCCTATCCAATCTTACTACGAAATTATCTTGTCCTTTATCAAATCCTATAACAGATCTTATACTAGATTTAGAATCTAATTTTCTGTCCACTAATTTATATCTTAAAAAAACGTCTTCACCGCTCTTTAAATTAGAAATTTTTTCTACTAATTCACCAAAAGAATTTTGATTGCTCATTTGTACTTTTTGGAAAATAGCCCATAAAAATGAAATACCAACAATTAGCATAGCAATGCCTAATAACAAACCAAATGCAAAAGATGGAGTAAAGTCTATTCCTTTCTTATTCATATAGAAATAAACAAATAAATTAAGATATAAAGTTTTGTATTAAATATAAATAATTAGGCACAAATTGAAGCGCCAGTTGGCTGCCCTGCCTCCAATACGCAATTAACATTTATAGGGTTATCATAACAATGAACCCCACGGGCATCACCTTCTTCTATTTTCCCATTTCCATCTTGATCTATATCATAAGTAGCCCTACAATACCCAGAAGCTTTACGAGTGGTTGGTGGCATTCCTTGTAAAATAGAACAATGATTATCACATTGCTCTAAAGCTAATGCTAAATCGGTACCTACAGTAGTACCATAAAATATATTTCTAATACTCCTACTTAAACTACTTGTTCCTCCCAAAAAGAAAACAGCTACAACAATTAATACAATAACAACCAATATAATTATCACTAGTGTATTTAATGCTAAATCAACACCTCTTTTATTCATTTAATAGCACCTTATTTTATTATTTATAAAACTTACGTCGCCCCTTTTTCAGACATCCACCATATTCTAAATTTCACAACTCCAGTTTCTGGATATGGTGGGCTCTTAAATGCTTCTAAATCAATTAAAACAACATTAAATTGATTACAATATAATCCGCTATCCCTTGCGATAAGTTTTCTATTAACCAAATCATAAAATTGAGTACCCCCTTCTAAATCAAAAACATAATCACATATTAATATATCATTACCATTTCTAAAGTCATTTATTCTTACCCCAAGTCTAAGACTCCTAAAAAAGGAATTTAATGCCTCTAAAGTTAATTCTTTAGCTATTACTTGAATTGGCATAGAAAACTCATTAACCTCACCTAATTTAATCAAACCGAGTTTTTTAGGTTCCTTTACCTCATCTGAAATATCACTAGTAGGATAAATAACTTGAAAACTAATATCAAGTAAAGTAGCCTTCTCCATCTTTCTTTCTTTTTCAAGTTCTTCTACTAATTTGCCATATAAATTATTTTCTTCAAAAAATTGTTTTAATTCTTGATCTTCTTGTAATCTTAAATATACACTACCATAATTCCCCCTTGGGTCATTATCACTAATAGCTGCCCTCCCCATTAGTGCATTAGAAATTAAATCCAAATATTCGCCATTATTAACAATTAATGTATAGGCTTCTATAGCTTTATTTCTAAAATCAGTTTTCTTATTATAAATATCTCCTAATCTCAATAAATTACCATAATCTCTTTCCTTTACTAACTTAACAAAAACTTGTCTTTCTTTAGATTTAAATTCTTCATAAGATAATTTAGTAAGTTGCAACACCAAAAAAACATTACTGCTTGGATATTTTTCACTTAATTCCTGATAGTATGATTCTCTTAAATCCGGATTAGTTGCTTCGATATATTTAATATAAAGTTCCTCTGCCCCACCTTCTTCCTTAGCTCTTACAACATTTTTCACTCTATCAATCCCATTTTCACTACAATGTTCTCTTAATGTATTAATTTCATTTTTATTTAGTTTATTTCCATAATTTTCATAATTCTCCCCCTTCTGACAAATCGAGAGATACTGATTACAAGCAATTAAGTTATTTTCATTTTCACAACTATTAAGATATCCTTCCATAACAGCTCTGGGATTTTTTTTAATTTCGTCCCTTAATTGCGCCAAAGATAAATCATTTAGATTAGCAACAAATTCCTTTCCTTTTTCAGTTGCAGCTTTTGCTGGTTCATTAAATCCCCTATAAATAAAAAAAGCTATAGCAATTAGTACTATAAGACCTACAATTAAGTAAATAATGGTCCAAATTCCTCCCTCAACCCCTTTCCTGTCCATAATTAATTCACTCCTTAAAAATTATTTAAACCTTTCCAACAAATTATTATTCATAAAAAAATTAACTAATCCGTTTTTTATATCACCAAAAAAACCTAAAAATAATAACAC
>CAZPBI010000067.1:0-1800 GCA_964584825.1 Candidatus Woesearchaeota archaeon | reverse complement strand
AGTGCACAAAAAAGAGAAAAAATATCGCCTCATTATAAAAATAATAACACAAGTATTATGAGAAATATGCCAACTATTAAATAAATTACTTCTTTAATACCTATATCGCCCTTTTTCATATAAACCATTCTTTAAATGTTAAGATATCAAATTTATCTACAATATTCCATAGTACTCCTTTGATAGCTAAAATAAATATTACAGAAACTATCAAGAGAGCTATAAAAATAATCAAAATTACAACTTCCCTAATACCCATTTCACCTTTAGACATCTATAAACAAATAATCCTCAGTGCATAAATTATTTAAATCTTCTTGAGTTAAAACAAATATTCTTCCACTAAAACCACTGGATGTTCTAAATGTATAAGGCTCTTTAAATTTAGAAATTGCATAACCAATAAACAATGGTTTTTCTAAATCTATTTCCAAACCTTCAACATCAAATATAAATTCATTATCTTTATCCCAAGAAAAAAATGGCCCAGTATAAATATTATCAACATAATATTCATCATAAATCAATTTTCTAAATTTCTCAGAAGGCCCAAATGATTTACTATTGGTTGCTATAGCACAAATATAGCATATAACAAGATTTCTATCCTTAAAAGGAATAAGCTTTCCTAAACTTTGTGCCCAATCAGAAAAAAAATCTATTTGCTCTTCAGCACCATAACTATAATATGTTCTTAAAACAGCTTTATTAATTTTACCAGAAACACCCTCAATAGTTTTTTCATTCCAATATTCTCTTTTTGTTCCACACCTAAAAACATCAGCAGGAGCTGAAACTCCTACTAAAAAATCCTTGGTTTTAGCAGCCAATTCTACCTTAGTTCTTAATCCTTCAGCCTCAACAGGTCCTTGTAATCTTTGGTATACAACAATAACAACACCTACAATAACAATAATACCCACTACTAACAAAATTAGCTCTTTTACCTCCTCAGTACACATTCCTTTTTTATTCATCTTAACCTAAAATTCTAATCGCTGCAATTAAAATCATAATAATAAAAACTAGTAAAACTATTAATACCAACAACTGCTCGCTTCCCATCTTATCTTATTAGTCTATGTCTTCTATGTTTTATAGCATTTATTGTTATCAATACCCCTAATACCAATATAATTATCGAATAGCCTCCACCGCTACTTGGTATTACCTTCCATACATTTGGTAAAGCTGTATCTAAAAATGGATAAGCGCCCATTAGTATTACTAAAATGCCTAAAATTAAATCCAATAACATCATTTAACCACGCTCCTGAAACCATCTATAACCAAATATTATAACAAATCCTATTGCAACAAATAATAAAATATTCAAAATTGCATCAATAAAAAAAGGATCAAATGGTAAATAATAAAACAAATCACTAAAGTAATAACCACCTTCTGTTCCTAGCCAAAAATAAAATAATATATAAGCAACTCCAACTCCGGCTTTAGCACCACTTCCTCCTTTAGCTAAAGCAAAAAACGCAAATATGATTATCAATAGCAATACAATCCCGACAAAACCACCATATAACCCTCCCAAAGTATCACCTAAACCACAAACTAAACTATTCCCTGTAAATGTCTCCCACCTAATTAATGCAAAGCTCAAAGCAAAGGCTATAGCTGCACTTAAAGCATCACTTTTAGGTCTACCCTTAAATGTCCAATGACTTATTACAAAAAATATTATAAAAAACACAAAAAACTCAAACCAATCTCCGTATCTATCACACAAGCTAGCTATAAATCCTGTTCCTCCAGGTCCAAATCCAATACCACCATCGAAAAAAG
>CAZPBI010000066.1:0-7340 GCA_964584825.1 Candidatus Woesearchaeota archaeon | reverse complement strand
TATTGTTATTACTATATATGAATAATAATCTCTTGCGACAGGTTTTGATTCTGCATGTCCAAACAGACAGTGGTTTGCTCACCTGATTCGAGATTCGGTATTAATTCCACCGCACTACCAGGTTGTGCGACGCCAGCATTAAAAACATTTTTAAATTATGTTTTTGAATTTATTAAAATGTTTCCTATAACGCATTTTTTATCTTCAATTGTTCTTTTAGTCTTGCTTTATCCCTTTTATGGTTTTTTAAGTTTAGCTGTTTTTATTGGAGGATTTTTTATTGACTTTGATCATTATTTATTCTATGCGTTTCAGAATAGAGAGTTAAATATAATTAAGTGTTATAATAATCTTACAAGAGAAGCTATTAAAAATAGGATAAAGTGCAGTAAGATGAAAAAACCAGTTTATTTATCATGGGATAAATTACATATTTTTCATGTTTGGGAATTTTGGTTAATTATAATATTACTAACTTTTGTTCATAAATTATTTTTTATTATATTATTAGGGATGGTTATTCATTTAACTTTAGATTTTATTGATTTATTTATGCACAGAGTTTATGGTGAAAGAGCTATGTCATTGATAAGATGGTTAATTAGACATTCTAGAAAAAGATTGGGGTGATGTAAACTTCTAAAAGTGATGCAACGAATATTAAGAAAATTGCTATTAAGATTAAATCAACAGAATCAACTAGTATTTTTCTAAATGATTGCGTGTTAAAATCGTGTCTAATTACTGCAACAGAAATAATACTGCCTGCTAAACCAGCAACAAAATAAGCTAATATTTCTGGAACACCATGAATAATATATCTTAATATACCTAATGAAAAAATTCCAAAATAGCCTGCTACCTTTACAAAACCTACTTTACTTGCTAATGAAGCTATTTCGCTTCTGAAGAATGAGCCTATTGCTGTTCCTATAACTGAT
Source organism: Candidatus Woesearchaeota archaeon (assembly GCA_964584825.1). Classification (GTDB taxonomy): domain Archaea; phylum Nanobdellota; class Nanobdellia; order SCGC-AAA011-G17; family JACPIM01; genus CAYIBE01. Next base: position 6,399 of record CAZPBI010000066.1, on the reverse strand, counting down.
GCATTCCAAGCCAATATAAAAAGAGCTCCTGCGCCATAGAAAAATGCAAAGAATAAAGAAAACAACATTACTTTTAGATTATTAGAAAAAATTTGCATAAATATAGCAGATTGGCTTAATGCTGCTGTGTTTAATACTGGTTTAGTAAATATATTTGTAGATAAAGCTACATTGCTATTTATACTTCTTATTGTTTCAATTTGTGATATAAATGTAGACTGGACTAAATTTTCTGGAAGCAGGATATAACCTAGAAAAAATGAAAAAACAAAAACGAAAAAAAGGAACATATAAGATAATAAAACTCGTGAATGATGTTTTAAAAGCGTTAATTCTTTTAGGTTTTTAGAGTCTATTTTTTCTTCATATTTTACTGTTCTATACATAAATGGCAAAGAAGCCATTACTGTTAAAAACACTAAAACTAAACTTGCTTGATTTTTAAATATCCATAATCCTAAAAAAGTACCAATTGCTGCATGTAAAATTCCAAGGAAAAATAATCTTTGTGGATGTTGAATAGCCTTTTTTGTATCAAACAAATCTTCTAAAACCATAAGTAAATACTTGATTAAATTATTTAAATATCTTTTGTTACTTAGCTTTGTGTAGAAAGTGTGAACTATCCCTATCTTACGAAAGGAGACTTCCCGGCTCATGAGTTAAATAATAGTTACTTTTTACAAAAAATTATTAGCCAAAAACTTATATATTAAATAATTCTATTTTTCTAAATGATATATACTCTAGTAAGGCACAAAGTCAAAGATTATGACAAGTGAAAGAATGTTTTTTACGAGCATGTGTTAGGAAGTAAACAAAATGGTTCACAGGGAAGATATATTTTTATAAATAAAGATGAGAAAAATGAAATTTTTGTACTCATGAAATGGGGTAATCTAAATAATTTTAAGAAATTTTCACAATCAGTAGATCCTAAGAAAGCAAAAGAAAGTGGAGGGGTTCTCTATGAACCTAAAGTATGGTTTTTTGAAGATGCGGAGGAAGTTTCTAAATAATTCTTAGGATTCATTTGCGAAAGTTAATTTATGTGCAAAAACTATACTTTATACACAGAGGATACTTATTATAATAAGCCCTCAGCTATAGTTTAAGTTAGTGAAAAACTTTTAAATAAGTTTTAATAATTTGTTATTAATGAAGAAAATTTTATTATGTTTTGATCTTGACAATACTCTAATAAATTCTGAAAAAGCACATGTATTGGCATATAATTCTGCATTAGAAATGAATGGTTATAAGAAAACTACTTTTAATAAGTTAGTTAAATTGCTTGGTAGACCAAATAAGGAGGTTGTTAAAATACTTATTAAGAGCAAAAATAAAAAAGAAATAAATAAAGTACTCAATGACCATTATTATTTTCTGATAAATAAATATTATAAACATGTTAAGATATTTCCTGGTGTAATAACTGTATTAAAAAAATTAAAAAAATCGTATAATATAGCTGTAATTTCAAATGCCTCCCATAAAAGCATATTGGCATTGCTTAGAGGGGCACATATAGATAGAAGATTATTTGATATAATTATTGGTAATGATGATGTTAGAAGACCTAAGCCATGGGCAGATGAAATTTTAAAGGTTGAAAGGTTGTTGCATCGTAAAGCACAGTATATGATAGGCGATTCTATATATGATGTTATGGCTGGTAAAAGAGCAAAAATTAAAACTATTGCTATATTATCTGGGAGGTATGGAAAAAATAGATTAATAAAGTATAACCCAGATTATATTATAAAAACTATCAAAGATTTACTGAAGATTATTTGTTAATATAAGCATTATTGAATAATTATATTTATAAATATTGAGCATTTTGCAGTGATAAAATGCAATATGAATTAAAGGGAAAAGACGGTAAGATAAAGAGGTATGAGGTTTCTTATAGCCAGGTTTTACAGCAAAGAACAAATAACCTATTAATTGGGCTGATTATTATAATGTTGGTATTGTTGCTTGTTATAGGGTTTTTTTTCTACAAGATAGATGCTTTAAATATACCAACTAGGTTGATTGCAGCTGCTACTAGGTCTTAACGAAAGTTATTTAAATAGCCTTAAAATATAAAATATGAAAAGAGGTAGACATGGAAAAAGATAATAAGGTTCTAATTAGTGCTATTCTTATAATTGGTATAGCTATATTTGCATCACTTTTAACTAGTAATATAAGTGGAAAAGCCATTAGTAAGAGAGATTGTAGTCCTGCTTGGGCAAGTGTAACACCAAAAGAAGGTATTGCTGGCACTATCTTTACAATCTCATTTGACAGCGAACCTGAAAGACAAGTAAATTATAATGGTATTAATGGTCCTATATATATTATTAGTAAAAATGATGGCAGGAGGGTTGAAAGTTTTAACAAATTATATGGTGATTGTAGTGGTAATGATTGCGATTCTGGAACAATAGCAGTAAAAACTATGAGTCAAGAAACTGGGGGTACAAAATGGTTTTCAGGAGAAACCTATTGCCCAACAGCAATAGATAGCTGTTTGCAGGATAGGATTGAATATACAGGAGGATGTTTTAAAATAAGATGATAATCCTAATTATAAATAACAAACAAGGAGGTTTATACTAATGGATAAAAACAATAAAACGCTATTGATAGCAGTTTTGATAATGCTGCTCGCTTTGGTTGCGTTGAATTTTAATAGTATAAGTGGTAAATCGACTACTGGTGGTTCTGTGGTTGTCAGTGCAAGTCCGAGTGTAGTAAAGGTACCTGGGTATGTTGATCTTTATGTAAATTCTTATGATATAAGGGTAGATAGTAAGGTTTATATGTATGAAGCTAGCGGTGAAAGAGTCGGATGGGTTGTTGACAACTTTTGCCCAGGGACTACTTGTAAGGGAGAATTTACAAAGCAGTTTTACATTCCAAGGGGAGTTGAACCTGGTAGATACTACATAAAGATCACAGGATCACAGTCTAGAGGCGGTGAATGGGACTCTAATATGTTTAGCGTAATAGAAGGTTAAACTTTTTTATTTTTTATTATGGGAAAGCAAAATATTTTGTTACTTATAGCAGTACTTATTTTGCTAGCTATAGTAGTGTTATTTTTTGACAGCATTAGCGGTTTAGTTACTTCATATTCTTCAGCAAATGTTGAATCAGTAAATCCTTCAATTTTAGAATTTGATAGATATGATAGTAGTAAAGTTGTAAATATCATTTTTGATAGTGGTTCTGATGATGTGAGAAGCGATTTTGTTCTTAAATCTGCAAGCACTGGTGAGATTTTGGACAGTGGAAGTCTTTGTGATCAACTTATTTGTAATGGGAGAATAAGTAAAAATTTTATTGTTAATGACAAATTAGGATCTGGTAAGTATTATTTTGAATTTGATAGGATATGTAATAATCCTGAATGTAAAAATCTAAATCCTAAAATAGATTCTGGGCTTTTGGAAATTAGACATGTTTAATATTGATAAGGATAATAAGATTCTTATTATTGCAATAGCTGTTCTTATATTTTTATTTTTAATTGGGCCTAAAGATAGTATTACTGGAAAGGTTACATTAGATGATTCTGTAACTTCCTTGATGGTATATCCAAAAGTTGTATCTAATGAAGAAGCTGTTTATATAACTGTTAAACCTGGAATAGACGGGGTAAATCAAAAAGTAGGTTTTTATAAGGCCGAAGATAATCTTAGAAAAGTATCTAATGATTTATGCAATAATTATAAATGCACAGAAGAAAGTAGCATTGGTTTTTTTATTCCGCAACATTGGGAATCTGGGATTTATTATGTAAAGGTTTATGATTATAGAACTAAGAATTTTATTATTGAAGATTTTACTGTAAGTTAATTTTATGTCTTTTAATAACTATTTGATCTTTTTCAGCTTCTATTACGACTTCATCATCTGATATAAATTCACTAAGATTTGTGATAATTTTGGGAAGCCTAATTATTCCTGATCTTATATCGAGCGTTGCTATAATTTCTTTTTTATTATGCTGTTTTGAATCGATTTCTAATTCTTTTAATATGTTACCAACGTTCTTTTCTTGTATAGAAGCTTTAAATTCTTGGGCGGCTTTAGCTAAGAATTTTGCTATATTATAAGCAACATTTTTTTTAGTAAAATGAGTAATTCCCTTAAGTCCTGGAGAAAGGTTTACTTCAATTACTTGGGGTTTTCCACCAGCATCTAAAATATCTACACCACATATTTCTGTTCCTATTGATCTTGCAGATTTAATTGCTATTTGTTCTTGATCGGAGTTTAGTTCATAAGGTTGGCCTTGAGCACCCATATGAATATTTGCTCTAAGCTCTGATTTTATTGCTTTCCTTTTCATTGCGGCTACAACTTTATTTCCTACAACTATTGCTCTTATATCTGTTGCATTTGTTTCTACATACTCTTGTAATATGTAAGGTTGCTTGAATACCTCTAATGTATCTAACATTGATTTAGCTGAAGCAATTGAATCAGCAAACATTACTCCTTTTCCTTGGGTCCCTGAAGGAATTTTCATAATTATTGGATAGTTAACTTCATCTAATAATTTTTTAGCTAGTTCTGTATTTGCTGCTAGATAAGTTTTCGGTAAAGGAATCTTATTTTTTATTAATTCTAAAAGTGTTAGAAATTTATCATGGCCTATGGTAAAAGCCTCTGGTTTAAGAGGCATATATACTTCTGAATTTAAGGCTCTTGTGATAGATCTTTGTAACATAGAATATTTGTAGGAGCCCCTAACATATACGCAATCGTATTTTTCAAGTGGTTTATTTTCATAAGTTACTTTTAATTTATCTGATGCTTCTACTTGTATCTTCCTTATGTCTAGATGATCTGTTTTTTCAAAAAATTGTTTGGCTTCTTCTAAAATAGAAATACTAGAAGGACCACCCAAACTTATTATGGCTAATTTCATTTTAATGGGTTTACAAGAAATCCTTTTTTTAATATATCGTTACCAATTAAGACACTATAATTTAGATGCTCTCTTTTCGCTAATGTAAATTCGGATTCAAAAATTTTTCCTTTAATTTCTACTTTTGCTATATAAACTTCTCTTTTTTCTGTGCCTGTTGAAGATCTTATTGTTCTGTTTTTACCAATACGAGTTAGGTTTAGTTTTGTTATTAAAGATCTGCAAATTGAGCTTCTATCTGCTCCTGTGTCTATTTTTGCTTTAACTTCATTCCCATTAATTTTTATGTCTTCTATTAATCCTATAACTAATATTTTATTCATATAAATAATAAAATAACATGTTATTTAAAATTTCCTATAGCAAAGAGTTTAAATATTAATAATAGGTAAAATATATCATGGAAACCACTTTAGACTTAAAAAAGCATTCTAAATATTTCTTTATTGGAAGCTTTATCTTGATTAGTTTAATTTCCGTAATCTTGGCTTGGCCATTTGTTGCAGCTATTTTTGGTGCTATTGTGCTGGCATATTTATTTTATCCTGTTTATGAGTTTATTTTTAGAAGAGTAAAAAATGAAACTGCTAGTGCCGCATTAGTTTCTTTGTTGGTGTTGGTTATATTTATTGTGCCTTTACTTTTTGTTGGTAATACATTATTTAATGAGGCCTCGAAACTTTTTTTTGAAATTAAGAAGATAAATTTTGAAGAACTTGGAACAAGATACTTAGATAGTCTATTTGGTGAGAATATAGATATATCTAGTTTATTAAAAGATGCTTTGAATAGATTATCTATTTTCTTGTTACAGTACGTTGATAGATTTATTTTGGAATTGCCTCAGAAGATTTTGTCTGGATTTGTGATGTTTTTTGTGATGTTTTATTTGTTTAAGGATGGTAAAAGGCTATTGTTTAGTATTAAAGAAGCTTTACCATTAAAGAGAAAATATAGAGAAGATATTGCAAAAAAATTTAATGATACTATTTATGCTACCATGTATGGTGTTGTAGTTACTGCTATTATCCAAGGAATAGTTGGATCAATCGGGTTATTGATATTTGATGTTCCATCGCCCATATTATGGGGCAGTGTGATGATTATCTCTGCTATGATCCCGTTTGCTGGAGCAGCTTTTGTTTGGCTTCCTGCATCTATATATAAATTTTCTATAGGAGAAACAACAAACGGATTAGGATTATTTTTATTTGGTTTGTTTATTGTTAGTATTATTGATAATATTATTAGACCCAAGATAATTGGAAAAAGAAGCAAAGTACATCCTGCATTAGTTTTAATAGGTGCCCTAGGTGGTATTAGATTATTTGGTCTTATTGGTGTTGTTGTTGGTCCATTAATTCTTGCAATTTTAACTGTATTTTTTGATTTATACTTGAATGAGGAATATGAGGAAGTATAGAAATATATATATATAGAAATTTTATATTAAAAGACATAATCCTTTG
>CAZPBI010000065.1:2598-7443 GCA_964584825.1 Candidatus Woesearchaeota archaeon | reverse complement strand
CTTCTAGATATCTTCTAAATTTTTGTATTGAATTTGCTAAATCAAAACTTAATGGCAACATTTCTGAGAACCATGAAGGTACTGTGGGATTTTTTCCTGGGGCTGCTTGTACTTGCGCAACTGTGCCTCGAGAAAATAGAAATTGATAAGTATTCCCTCCTAATACAAAGATATCTCCTCGTTTTAGTCTTTCTAAGAAGGCTTCATCTATAGAACCTATTGGTTGATCTTTGATTTTTACAGTTACATGGGTTTCGTCTGGTATTGTTCCTATGTTTGTCAGGTATATAACTCTGGCGAGTTTACCTTTTTTCCCTATCATTTTTGTTTTTTGATCGTACCAGATTTTAGCATAAATATACCTTGTTTCTAAAGAAGAGTATTCTCCTGCAAGGTATTTTATAACCTCATCAAAATCTTCTCTTTTTAAATTCCTGTAAGGATACGCTTGTTTTATTAAATTAAATAAGTCATCAATATGCCATTTATTTTGGATAGCCATTCCATAAATTTGTTGTGCTAATACATCTAAACAATTTTTTGGGATATGAATTTTGTCTATCTTTTTTTCAATTGCTGATTTTAATAAGACAGAGCATTCTACAAGATCGTCACGATCCAAGGCAATAATTCTACCTTTGACTGTTTCGTGAAGGGCATGACCGGATCTACCACAATTATGAGTAATGATATTTCCTACAATAAAATTATTATTTGGATTTTTTAAGGTTAGATTATATAATGGTTTTGTGTTTTTTATTTTTCGTATTTTTTTTATATCTAACCAATGGAGATATTTGTTTTGTTGGGGGAGATTCTTCTTGCCATTGATTTTAATTTTATTTATAATCTTTTTAGAATCTAATGCTTTTTTTCCATAAATATATAATGAGTTAAAGAATTGTTTGCTATCTTCTTTTTTAGAAATTGATATACAATAAATATACTTCAACCTAATAGTTTTGATTAATTTAGAAATTTTACTTTTTTGTTTATTAATATTATTATTGTAACCTAATCTATTTAGTAGGGAATGTAACCCCAATGCGAATTTTTTACTAGCTGTAAATATTCTTATACTTCCATTTCTTTTACCAAAATTGCCATCACCTTCAAAAACTCCTTCTAAATAAGCATGTTGTAACTGGGAATTAAGAGAGAAAATTGATTTTCCTACATTTACATTCTTTGTCTTATTTTTGTGTGTAATACCCAATGAGAACATTAAATAGGATATTAAATTAGATCCGCATTCTAAGGATTTAAAATTATCTATACTTCTTATATATTGATGGCATTTGAACCCATATTTATTTAATATTCTTTTTGCTTCTTTTAATAATTTCTTGGATTTATTTCCTATTTTTATATGATAATAAATAGCTCCATGTCTTCTATCTTTATGTTTTACAATGCAACCATCAGTTGCTATTATCCCAGCTAGCCACATTAAATCTTTGGTTAATTTTAACGGTAGGCTATTTCTAAAATGTGACCATGTCTTTAAATTCTTCATATATTTTATGTATTTACTTTGTTGAACCTTAGCCAATCCACAAGCCTTTAAGAAATAATCCAATCTTACACTTTTTCTCCTGCCAGTGAGTCTTCTACAATCTATGAGCCTACTATATGGTATTTTGTATTTTTGAGAGAATTGTTTTACATTAAGGTTATTTTCTTTTCTGAATTTATCTACTGTTTTTTGAAAAAAGTTATCTTTATTTTCTACAAATATTTTATCATGTGGAAGAAGTTCATAAATATAGGGTTCATTATTACTAAATTTAATTTTATTACAAATTATACCTATTTTATCCTTTTTTGTTATTAATTCTGTTTTTTTCCATCCTTCTTTAGTTAGTATTGGATGGTATTTAGTGCATTTGATTATTTCGCCTGATTTCAATTTAATTGAATATAAGCCCTCTGGTTTTGTTTTGATATATTTTATTATCTTATTTTTAACAAACCCCTTTTTTGGATCATATGACGTAAGTTCTATAGGTAATTTTTCTTCGACCATTCTACCTATTGGTATATATTCTCCAGTGGAAACTAACACTTTAGCACTATACGGCAAACATCTTTGTAAAAATCTTGCTACTGACTTAGGTGAACCTAGACAGATCACTAAGTCAATGTAACCTATATCGATCCCAAGTTCAAGTGAAGTTGATGTGGCACACACAGTTAATTTGCCTTCTCTTAATTTTTGTTCTACACTTAATCTGTGTTTTTTTGATAAAGATCCATGATGTGCAGCTATATTTTCTATGTATTTTTTTGGAAATTTTTCTTTTAAATGATGAACAACACGTTCTGTTCCTGCTCTTGTATTTGTGAATATTAAAGTTGTTTTGTGTTCTTCAATTAAATTATCCAATAAGGAATATAGTTTTTGGTGTAATGTTCTTTGATTAATATTTATTAAATCAGGAACTGGTGAAATTACTTTTAAATCATATTTTTTTAGAAATTGAACATCTGCTATTTTACAATCTCTATTTTGACCAACTAGGAATTGTGCTACGGACTCTAATGGTGCTATCGTGGCTGAAAGACCGGTTCTTGTTAAATTTGGAGAAATATATTGTAATCTTTCTAGGGAAATTGATAAGTGGGTTCCTCTTTTGTTTTCGAATAGTGCATGTGTTTCATCAATAATAGCATATTCTGTATTTTTTAATAGTTCTGAAAATTTAATAGATGTTAAGAGAATGCTTAATGTTTCCGGCGTTGTTACAAGTATATGCGGACATGCCTTTAACATTGCTGCCTTTTCTTTTTGCGACGTGTCCCCCGTTCTTACTGCAATCCTAATGTTAATTTTTCTTTTAATAATTTCTTCCATTTCTTTTAATGGTTGGTTTAAATTAACTTCAATATCATTAGAAAGTGATTTAAGAGGAGAAATATAAACACAATAAACCTTATTTTCTAATTTTCCTTCTTCATCTAAATTTAGAAGGTAATTGATTATTGAAGTAAAGGCGCACAAAGTTTTGCCACTTCCTGTAGGAGAAGAAATAAGTATATTTTTTCCTGAGGCAATATTAAGAATTGCATATCTTTGTGATTCGGTAAAACTACCAAACTTTTTTCAGAACCATGTTGCAATTGTATGATTAAGCGAATCAAATATTTCTTGATCTTTATTAGGTTTTGTTATAAACTCTATCATTTACCAATTTTTCCTTATGTATTATTTAAAATATATCTTTTTCTTTTTATTGTAAAATTAATATGATTTTTAATTTCCAAATGCTTTCTTTATTGCTAATAGTAGTCAACTGGTATCTATTTTAAAAATTGGATTATATTTAAAAGGGCTGCGCGTGGTTCTAACTTAACAATGTTATATAACTTTAGTTTATAATCTAATAGTATAGTAAATCTTAAAAATAAGATGTAAAACTGTTGTAATATAAATTAATTCGGTTATTACGATGATAAATGTATACATGAATAGCAGAACTTTTTTAGATTTACTTAAAATTGTCTATGCTGCTTATAATCAGGAAGTTATGGGTACTATGTTTGGTACTTGGAGTAACAACAATTACTATATAGACTCTGTAATACCTGCCCAAAAAACATTAATTAAGAAGCCTACGCTAGTAGTTATATCTGCAAATCAGTCTGGTAGACTAGAAAATACTGTTGAAAGGGTAGAAAAATGCTTAGGTTATTTTCATTCACATTGCATGTATTGGAATAATGATGAATTTGTTAAGGCTAGTTTAACCCCGAGTAATGAGGATTTGGAATCATTTTTAGATGAAGATTATTCTATGTTTTTAATTTCTGCTGTAAATGAAAGTAATAGAAGAATGGCTCCTTGTATTAAAGATAACTATATATCTGGCACTTTTAATGGAATACCTGAAAAGAAATATCATATTGCAGTAAGGGTTTATTACAAAGATGGAAATCGACACAGAATTGGAAAAATAAAAATACCAGAAGCAAGATTAAAGAAGATATTTTTATGATTATTTACTATTTTTAACTCCAATTCTCGGACATAAATGAGAAATGGGGCATATACTACATTTTGGAGAAACTGGTAAACAAATATTTTGACCATGAACGACTAAGGATCTGTTAATGTTTTTCCATTGTTTTTTAGGGAAAATATTTTCTAATTGTTTTTCTGTATCTATTGGTTTTTTTGATTTTGTTAAACCAAGCCTATTAGATATTCTAAAAACATGAATATCTACGCTAATAACAGATTTATTAAAACATTCTGCTAAAATTATATTTGCAACTTTTCTTCCTACACCTGGAATTTTAATTAGTTCTTCTAATTTATCAGGGACTTTTTCATCATAATGATCTATTAAATACTGTGAAGCTTGTTTTATTCTTTTTGATTTTGTTTTGTAAAAACCTATGGAATAAATTATTTTTTCTAATTTTTTAGTTTCTATTTTTGATAATTTTTTAGCAGTATCTGCTATTTTAAATAATTCCTTTGAAACTTTTTCTGTTTGTGTGTCTTTTGCTCTTGGGCTTAAAATAGTGGGTATTAAAACTTTAAATGGATTTTTTGTAGTTTCTTGAAAATATGTAGAAACTGGTCTTTGATATTTATAATATTCTTTTTTTAATATTTTAAGGATTTTTAATGCTCTTTCTTTTTTATTCATAAATGTGTAATAAACATAGTATTTAAATATTTAATTTTAATTAACTATTTGTGAAAATTAAGCCTAAAACTGAAGAAGAATGGAAAAAGATTTTAAAACCCGAGGAATTTAATATTTTAAGAAAGAAAGGAACTGAAATACCTTTTAGCGGCAAGTATGTATATAATAAAAAACAAGGGAAATATTATTG
>CAZPBI010000065.1:0-2588 GCA_964584825.1 Candidatus Woesearchaeota archaeon | reverse complement strand
GAATGAATTATTTACATCTGATGATAAATTCGATTCTGGAACAGGTTGGCCAAGTTTTACTAAAGCAGCTAAATGGGGTAGTGTTGAAATTAAAGAGAACAATACTTTATTTATGCGCAGAACAGAGGTAGTTTGTAAAAGATGCGGTGGTCATTTAGGGCATGTTTTTGATGATGGTCCTAAACCGACAGGAAAAAGATTTTGTATTAACTCTATGGCTTTGAAATTTAATGAAAAGAGATGATTATTTTATTGCTTCAAATATAAATTGGGGTGGTATATTTCTTATTACATAATGAGATTCTATATTTTCGAAATAATTTTCTAAATATTTCTTAACGTTCTTTGAAATCTGGTATAGTAAGAATTTTCCTCCTTTAGGCAAAATTTCAAATGTATTTTTAATTATTTTCATTTTAAGATCCTTTTCAATCAAAGAAAACGGTATTCCTGAAATCACATAGTCTGCATGATTGTAATTAAGCTTCTTTAATATATTTATTACATTTTCTGCGCCGGCATTAAATATTTTTAGTCTCGGATCTACTATCTTCTCAAGTGTACTACAAAAATCTTTATTGGTTTCTATAACAATAAGTTTTGATTTTTTACTCATATTTTTCAAGATATATTCTGTGAACGCTCCTGTTCCTGGTCCGTATTCTATAAATATATGGTGTTTTTTAAAATCTATTAAACTACAAACTCTTTCTACTGTGTATTTAGAGGAGGCAGCAATTGAAGCTACATTTTTATCTTTTAAGAATTTTTTAAAAATTTCGCTTACCATAAATTATTTTGAAGCTTTCCAGTTTTCATAAGCCAGATAACCTGCTATTATAACAATAATCATACTTACCCATAAAGGAACTTCATAATTTGATATTATTGCTGGTAAATTTAGTACAAGTCTTAATAAATGTAATAGGGCTATAATAATAAAAACTGCTGCTGAAATCTCTGCAATAATTTTATTCTGCATCTTTTACCTCTTCCCTAGAACCATCTTCATTATATTTGTAAATTTTTCCTAGAACTTCATCTCTTGTTTTTTTATGAGAACTATCACAATAAGGTTGATTTTTTGATAATCCGCACATACATGCCCATTTAGGTTTATCACTTGGTGTGATTTCAATAGGTTCATGAGCTTCTTTTTTAACTAGCCTTGCCATTTTAATTAAGTGCGTTTTAAATATTTATAAGATTATTGTTCTATATTTTGCCATAAACCAAATATATTTCCCTCTGTATCTTTAAAATATGCTGCATAACCCATATTTCCTACTTGAAATCTCTGTATTACTATTTTTCCTTTATTTTTTTCAATTTCTTTTGCTGTTTTGTCTATATTTGCAACGTTTATTGTTATTACTGGATTTTTTATTTTATCTCTTTTCATCATACTGCAGTTAATTGCTCTAGATTCCTAGGGCATTTCTTTTTCATCTGTTTTAACTGTGTTTATTATGGCATAATTAAATTGCGAGACTTGGTTTATCTTCCATCCGAATAGATTAGAATAAAATTTATTTGCCCTTGCTAAGTCATCTGCTGGTATTTCAAAATGTACTACTTTATCCATAAAAATAATGAATAGGGTTACGTATATAAATATGTTGCTTAATTATTTTTATATGAATAAAATTGAAGGGGTTTTAGAGTATTTAGAGGAATTTGGTAGATATAATTATATGTTTAATATTCCAAGGATAGGCGGAAAATTTCTTCATTTATTAATTAAAATAAAAAATCCTAGAAGCATATTAGAAATTGGAACAAGTAATGGATATTCTACAATATGGCTTGGTAGAGAAGGAAATAAAGTTATAACTATTGAGGGAGACAAAAATAAAGTTAACATGGCTAAAGAAAATTTTGAAGCTTGTGGATTAAAAAATATTAAAGTAATTCATGGTGATGCTTTACAAGTTTTAAATAAATTAAAGGGGCAATTTGATTTTGTTTTTATTGATGCTAGAAAAGATGATTATTTGAAATATTTTAAGTTGATTAAATTAGGTAAAAATGCCGTTGTTGTTGCTGACAATATTATTTCACATAGAGATAATGTTAAAGATTATGTTGATTATGTAAGAAAAAATTATGATTCCTTTTTATTAGAGATTGGGAATGGTTTAGAGGTTAGTTTTATTGATTAATAATAATTTCTTGATCTTTATATTTTTTTAAATTATTAAGTGTAATTGAATCATATAAATCTATTAATTTTTTTGCAATAAAATTTTTATTATTTATTTTGTATAATTTTGCTCTCCCAATTTCTCGTGTTTTTATAACCATTTTGTGTTTTACCAGTCTGGGGAATATAACATGCAAGGTTCCCCAGCTTATCCCTGAATTTTCTGCGATGTCTGTAAAGAATAGTCAAAATGTCTTCCTTCTATTAAATATTGTAGGATTTTCATTGTAGGGGAATAACCGACAACTTCTAAAAATATTGATTTTTCCATATTCTAATAATGGCTATTTACAGTACTGTATATAACCACTATATAACCCTTTCTTTTTTGAGCTCCGGTGCAATCCTTTAAATAAATAAAAATCACCTCAAAGATTGAACTAAT
>CAZPBI010000064.1:0-7472 GCA_964584825.1 Candidatus Woesearchaeota archaeon | reverse complement strand
TTCAAAAGAAGAAACAATTGAGCTATTATGCTACTAAAGATTTGTTAGAACATATCGGGAAGAAGAAATAATTAATTACAAACTATTATTTTCTTTCTATAAATTCTTCTAAAGCATTATAGGCCCTAATTCCTTCTGTTTTATTAATTATGAAAGTAACTTCTATTAAAGAGGAGACTATTTCTATTAAATTTACATTATTTGAAACAAGCTGCTTCAATAAAGAAAAAGTTATTCCTGGTGTATATAAGAAAGGTTCTCCGAATTTGACAGTTACGGCAACCAAATTTCTTTCGATGTGCAACATTTTTTCATCTTCTAAAATTTCTCTTAATTTTTTTTCAAATCTTTCATTTATAATAATAGAAACATCATAATTCCCGTGAATTATATTCAATGTATCTCCTTTATTGTAATCTATAATTTCATATAATCTTTTAAGTTTAGAAAACAAGCTTGGCGATTTATAAACGGCAACATCACACAAATTACTCTTCATTATTAGTTCAGAACCCTTTAGAGATATCTTACTTTCCTCTACTTTTTTGGCTTTTTCAGAAAATCTCCTTAGTGCCATGGCTATGGTTGAAACTTTAACTTTTTTTCCGAGTTCTTTTTCAATTTCTAGTTTAAGTTTTTCAGCTAGGGCAACATAATTGATTAATCCTCTTGCTAAATAATTCTCTAACATTATGTTTTCATTTACTAGTTTTTTTGTTATTTGTGCTATATTTACCATATTACATTTTATTTAAAAGTTGTAATTATAGTTACATTAAGTTAATATAGTTTATAAGGTTTGCTAATCTAAATATTGAGAATAAAATGTCTAAGCAAAATAAAAGAAGAATTCATAATGGGATAAAACCATGGCAATATAGAGAGACACCTTATGGACGGTACTACGGAGATTATGACAGAGTTTATGAATATAATAGATGGTTAGCTACGAAATACACCCCTTGGGAAGAACAAGAAAAAGAAAGAAGGAGAGAAGAGTTTTCAAGAAGAAACGCAAATAGGCCAGATTGGCAAGTAGACTTATTGGTTTGGGGTGGAATCATAGGAATACCGGTTTTATCTTTAATTGGATTAATTGGATATTGTCAAAAGGCGTACTAAATTGTATTGAGATAAAATGGCAAGAATGAGCAAAGAAGCATACTTGAGACAAATGGAGAGAGTTAATGATCCAGATAGAAGTGAACAGTCTTATAGAGTTCCGCCCCCTGTCTGGGAAAAACCAGAAGAATATTTAACTCCTAGTGAAAAAAGAGAATGTGCAATCATGAATGGAGTACTTTATGGTGGTTTATGTGTATTAGCCTTGGGGGCGATAGGAATTGGTAGTTGTATATATAACTCATATACAGACTATCAAAAAAAACATGATAAAACAGGTAAATTAACACGCTGGGGTTATAAAATTGAGAGTATCACAAATCAGCAAACAACCAAGCAAAGAGTAGATTTACAAAGATTAAATCCTCTTAAAAAAAGAGTATTGGCTCCTAGAATAAACAATACAGTCACACGTCCACTACATAGAACAAGAAATAATCAACAACTTCCGAATAAAAATATTGCCTATCCAAGATTTTATCACATAACATCAGGATAAACAAATTTCAATTAAATAAATTTTAGGAGGTTAAAATGGGATTTTTTGATGAATTTAAACGTGAAAGAGACATGGCTAGAGGTTTTGCAGATGGAGTAGCTCAAGCACGACATAATGAGCAACACCCAATAGCTGGTCCGTTCTTTGATGGTATACTTGGCGATTTGGAAAGATTATCTGAAAGTAAGGATTATTTAGCAGCTAAGAGGGCCGGAGAAGAATATCAAAGAAAATACGGAAGATAGAATTTAGTTAATAAAGGGAGGAAAAATGGTAATAAACAAAGAAGAAGCTAAAAAATGGCCTAAAGAACGCATCCACGAAGAGTTAAGAGATTTAAGAAGACGGATTGATGAGTATAATAATTATATTGATGGGAGTCTTGAGGTAGAAAGAGGATTAGAAGAAGAAGAAAGAGAAAGACTAGCACGGAATCCTTATGCTAGAGAAAGAGTATTTGATGCGTCATATGAGAGAGATAGTTTACGTAGCGCAATTTTAATAGAGGAAGGGGAGATAGAATTTTTAAAATCTTTACTTGGTGGAAACCTAAACCTAAGTAATACTGCTATAAGAAAAACGGTTCCAAGTCCTGAAAATTCAAGGCAAGATACTTATTTAAGATCCAAAGACCGAGTTGTTTATGTAAGTCCACAGACTAGAGCACCACATGGTAGACGTGGTGTTGGAAGGTAGACGTGGTGTTGGAAGTCTAGGAGATGAAATACGGCGTGGTTGTTTCATTGCAACAACAGTTTATGGAGATGAAAACACACCAGAAGTTCTGGTTTTAAGAGATTTTAGAGATCATGTTTTGATGGAAAGTTGGTTAGGTAGAAAGGTTGTTGATGTTTATTATGGTGGTGTTGGTGAAAGAATTGCAGAACTTATAAGAGGGAGATTTCCATCAGCAGTTCCTGCAATAAGAAACAGATTGGAGAATTTAGTTGGTAAATATGCGAAACAAGATATGTAAGATTATAAAAGATTAATGATATGTACCAAATATTATTAAATCATAACCGAATGTTTTTTATAATCACAAAAATTCACTTATTTTGATATTAAAATGAGATTGATTAAACCCGTAAGATTAGAAAAAGGAGATACAATCGCTTTCATAGCTACTGCTTCAGGATTAGCTACTTTAACTTTGCATAGACTTGAAAAAGGAAAAAAGTTCTTTGAAGAATTAGGATATAAAGTAAAAATATTGCCTACTGCTAAAAATAATTCAGGCATTAGCTCAGATACTGCCGAAAATAGAGCCAAGGACATTATGGATGCCTTTAAAGATAAAGAGATTAAAGCCATAATTACTACACTAGGCGGCAATACTTCTCATCAAACTTTAGAATACCTAGACTTTGAAACTATCAAGAATAATCCAAAAATACTTTGTGGATACTCTGACATTACAAGTTTACATTTAGCTTTATATTCTCAAACTGGGTTGGTTGGTTTTTATGGGCCTGCCATAATTACACAGTTTGGAGAAAATCCTAAACCGGATGAGTTTACTGTTGAACATTTTTTTAAAGCTGTAACAGAAACCATAGGAGAAATTAAATCTTCCAAACAATGGACTGATGACAAAGAGGTTGATTGGATAAACAAAGATGACTTAAAGAAAAAGAGGAAATATAAGGAAAATAAAGGATATGAATGGCTAAAAGAAGGAAAGATTAAAGGAGAAATTCTAGGTGGATGCTTGCCTGTGATACTACATTTAGCTGGAACAAAGTATTGGCCAGATTTTAAAGATAAAATTTTGTTACTAGAAACTCCTGAAGGTGAAGATTTTAGAAAAGGAGTGAGTCTAGCCCATGTGGATTCTGCTTTAGGCGATTTAAGAAACTTAGGGGTATTCAAGCAAGTTAAAGGCATTGTTTTTGGAAGGGGATTTGGATATACAGAAGAACAGATTAGTAAATTAAAAGAAATTATTTTGTATAATACTAGAGAGCATAACTTCCCAATTTTATACAATGTTGATATTGGACATACGGACCCTATCATCACTATTCCTTTAGGAGTTCAAATTGAACTAGATTCCAGCAAAAACAAATTCGAAATAATTGAATCGGGAGTATCAATATAAATTAGCTTTACTTGAACCTATTAACATTTAATTTTATATTTAAACTGAAGAGTAAACAACTATGATTAAACCACAAATATCTTAAGTAACACAATATTAAAAATAGTATGAGAATAAGAAGAGCAAAGCTAAAAGACGCAAGTAAAATTGCTAAACTTAATGAAAAATATTTTCATGAAAATAGAAGAAACTGGAATAGTTTAATTAGTTCAAAAAACTCTGAAATGTTTGTGTTAGAAGAGAATAAAGAAATTATAGGGTTTACCGGATTAGAATATTTTGATTGGAATAACACCATTAAAATAATAGATATCTTTGTGCACCCAGAATATAGGAAAAAAGGTTTAGGTAGTAAGTTGGTGAAATATTTATTAAATAGAGCTAAGAAAACAAAGTGTCGTTGTATTATTGCAGAAGCACCATCATTTAATCCCATACTTCAATTGTATTTAAAGATGGGCTTTAGAAAATGTGGATACAACGATAGGTATTATTCAAATAAAAACGAGGAGATAGCAATATTTCTATCTTATGATTTAAAATGAAGCGTCTTCAATTAAAAATTAAAAGGTTTTGTAAAGAAAATAAATTGGAATCACCAATAGAACACAGAATTTTAGATTTGATCTCTGAATTAGGTGAGATTTCTAAAGAAGTTTTAAAAATGTCAAATTATGGCAGGAAAAAAATAAAAATTAAAAAAGAAATAAAACAAGAGCTCGGCGATGTTTTCTTTTCATTAATTAATACTGCAAATTATTTTAAAGTTGATTTAGAAAAAGCATTAAGTTTAGTACTTAAAAAATATAAGAAAAGATCAAAGAAAGGTTCAATTGGCTCTGAAAATGATTAATATTTAATATGAAGCAACATTTCCAAATGTTAACAAAGATGAGATTAGAAACAGATTAAAAAAAGCAAAAGCCAAACTAGTTAAAAAAGAGTTTTTGCAAAAAAGAATTGTCTTCAATTTTCCTAAACATCACGAGATAAAAGGCGGGTGGATTAGGATAAGGGATGAAAATGATAAAATAACAATGAGTCTCAAGATCGTTAATGGAACTAAGATTAGAGATCAAAAAGAAATTTGTTTAGAAGTAAATAACCTAAAACAAGCAGAAGCATTCCTAACTTATTTAGGTTGCAAAAAGAAAGCTTATCAAGAAAGTAAAAGAGAATTGTGGATTTTGGATGAAACAGAGGTAACTATTGATGAATGGCCTTTTTTAGAACCTTTTGTAGAAATAGAGGGAAAGACGGAAAAGATAGTAAAGAATGTTTCTAAAAAATTAGGCTTTGATTATAGCAAAGCATTATTTGGTTCAGTTGATACTCTTTATAAGAATAAGTATAATATACCAGAGGCAATAATAAATAATAAAACGCCGATAATTGCTTTTAATAGAAAAAATCCATTTTTAATAAGATAATGGTGCTTCGTATGGGTTCTAAGATATATAGACCAATATGGCCAGCAAGTTATGGTGCTGGTAAGCAGACTTGCATGGCGATAGAGAAAATTTTATATGGTAATGGAAAAGAAGTAAATGGAATTGTCTCTCTTTGCTGGAAAATTGTTTCGCTTGATGATACTCTTTGTCAAATCGGGTCTAAAATAAAAGCAAAGCACATTAGAACCGGCAAAGATATTGTAAGGCCTGTTTTAAATAATTCTCTTCTATCTCTTGTTGATCGTTTTCTACAAGGTAGCGGTTATAGGTGTTGTCACCTTTATTATCCAGACAGAGAGGCAATACTACTAAATGTAGAGGCAGAGGATGAGCTTAATAGAAGTGTTGGAGAAGATGCTGCGATATTGGTTTTTCTTAATGGTGTTGAGCCAAGAAAAGGAAAAATAGGTCTAGACCAAGTTACTCCTAAGGCTGGGGATATGGTGATGGTAGGATATGCATCTAAATCTTATTGGGATGGATATTATTAATTTCTCCTTATGCCTTTTTGTCTTTTATTTTATATTTTGGTTATTCTAAAATAGAATGTGTAGTATCATCCAAACAAAAATTTACTGATAGTCGCTTTAACTAAAATGTCAATTGTATTAATTTTTGGGAACTGTTCGTTATTAAGCATTACTGCAACTTCTGTACAACCTAAAACCACGACTTCGGCTCCCAAATTAAGATACTTTTCACAAATTCTTCTTGCTTTTTCAATTTGGATTTTTTTATTATCTCCTTTATTGAAACTAAATATTGTTTTGCTTAATTGTTGCATTTCTCTTTTATCTGGTTCGAAATATCTGATACCGTTGAACCTGTATAAACCTTGTCTTATAGTATTTGGGGTACCAATTACAAAAGTAGATTTTATTCTCTTTCGTTTCAATTCTTTTCTTAATTCTTTTCTTAAATCAAGTATCGGTGTATTGATTTCTTTTTGTAGTCTATCGTAATAATAATGAATTGTATTACAAACCATTACTATAAAATCTACCCCAAACTTATCCAACTCTTTCAATCCATTTATATATGGTTTTAATTCTTCTTCAGATATTTTATCATAAATGAGTTCAGGAGCAGGAATACTGTTTATAATTATTTGAGGAAAATCTCTATTTGTTCTGATTAATCTCTTTTCTTGTAGTCTGTGGATTAATTTGTTGTAAAATTCTCCTGTGGCTTCTGGTCCAATACCTCCTAAAACTCCAATTTTTTTAGTATTCATCTTGAACAACCTCCTTATACGGTTCTAGAATATTCTCAAGAACAAACCTTCTTGCAATTTTCTTCTGAAGTGAAAAATAGACCTATGGGTAAGTAGGTCTACCACCAAAGCCAAGATTCGGAAATAGTCCTAAGCTTATTCAAATAGAATTTTTCAGAACAAAAGAACTTGTTTATAGATATATCTATCAAAAAGAAAGAATTACGGTTGCCACCGGCATCTACTCAACTTAATTTTTGGTGCCATATCTAATAATATTAATACAATCTTTATAAAGCTTTCGCAGAAAGTTTATCTTTTTTTGTCGGACTTCTGTTAATAGTAAATTCATAGCGGAGATTATTGGATCATATACTATTAATTATTGTAAGCCCCGCTTCTATTTTTAAACTAATAAACTGTAACTTCAATCCCAGAACCAATTTTGATTAACTGGCTTTTATAGTTATTATTAACATATTCATGATAATTTTGAATATTGTGTGAGATTATATTATCTGCAACTACAATCGCGTTTTTATTTAACTTTAATAATTTAAAATATCCTAAATATTCTTTTTTAGTTGCGTCTATGAAAACAAAATCAAACTTCTCTTTTAGGTTTTTTAAAATATCCAAAGCAAAACCTTGCAAAATTTTGATATTTTTTAAACCTGCTTTTTTGAAATTTTCTTTTGCCAGGATTATTTTTTTAGGATCTGCCTCTATTGAAATGACCGGAAAACCTGGTTCTGCCAACCAAATTGTAGAATAACCGTTGCTCATTCCAATTTCTAATATTTTTTTAGGTTTTTTTATTTTAACTAATAAATTTAATAATTCTCCTGTTTCTCTTGGGATATTAAACATAAAGTTTATTTTACCAAATTCTTCTAATTTTATCAATAAATCTGATATTTTTTTGTTCATATTCTAATAAAAGAGTTATTTTATTTATATCTTACCTTTATATTTATACCTCTAATAAGTAGTAAAATATGGAAAGATTTATATATTGGTAAATCTTGTTCTATATAAATAGGATAAAATGATACTCCTCGACCTAAAGGTCGAGGTATCCGTTTG